>JBJFHV010000500.1:0-5386 GCA_051894015.1 Acutalibacteraceae bacterium
TCCCGACCTTTTCGCCAAGCTTTAAATAGGCGTTATGAACCGGATCAAATGTAATGGCTTCCGGTTTTCCGGGATCGATCAATCCGTCCTCTCCGATAACGCTTTCATCGGCGCTGACATTGACGATTTCTCCGATAAGGTTGCCGTCCTCATTCACTCTGACAAGCTTGCATTCCAGCGTCACAAGCAGCTCTTCAATCACGGGAGCGTCTACAAATTCGCTCTTTACCGTATGAAAACCGGCCTTTTCCATTTTATCCGGCGTATCGTTTGCCGAAGCGAGGCCGACATAATCGGCGGCGATTACATGAGCGGTATCGGCAAAGCTTACGGTAAATGCGCCTTTTGCTTTGATATTCTTCGTTGTCTTATGTCCTGCGCTCAGGCAAAGAATCACATGATTCCTGTCATAGATTCCTCCCCAGGCCGCATTCATAGCGTCCGCTTTTCCGTTTTCATCGTAGCTGCCGATAATCAGCACCGGAAGCGGGTACATCCAAGTTTTCTGTCCAAAATTTTTTCTCATATTTTTGTCCTCCTTAACGATTTGTATGGATTATTTTTGAGCCGCCGAATACAGCGGACATTTTCATGGCATCAAGTGCCTTGTCCAAAGCACAGACCTGCCACTTCTTCAATCGGAACATTCGGGTCGGCGCGATGCTGATAGTATAAATCAATATGATCGGTTCGAAGTCTTTTTAACGATTCTTCTGCCGATTTACGGATGACTTCCGGCCGTGAATCGGGAATCAGCGGCTTATTGACGGCTGAGCTGCTCATATAAAAGTGTATGCCGAATTTGGTAGCCAGCACAATTTTATCACGATAAGGCTTCAGCGCCGAACCCACCAATTCCTCGTTATCGTGCGGATTCTCCGGCGTGCCGTATACCTCCGCCGTATCAAAAAAGGTATACCCCATATCAACGGACTGTGCAAAAAGCCGCGTCATTTCTTTTTTATCTGCCGGTGCGCCATAGGCATGGCTCATACCCATGCAGCCGAGCCCCACAGCCGATACGGTCAGATCTTTTCCTATTGTTCTGTACTGCATTTTTCCTCCTGAAATTGTTGTTCATCAAATTCTCGTTTTTTGTCATCGTTTGACAGCATACCGAAGCCAAAGCACATCTCCGTCCGTTTAGTCAACTGCTTTCAGCGTAAAAGCCGCCGGTTTTCTGTCCGGCAAAAAATCCGCTTTTTCAAAAATGGATACGGCTGTACGGCCTCCGTCTGCCACGGGAGCCAGCACAAGGCTTACTTCATCAATCAGATTCTCCTGCATAAACGACCAGTTGATAAGCCCGCCGCCTGAAAGGCCGTTTGCGTAGACCTTGGAACGGTCGATATTGTAATTAGCAAGGAAATATTCGGTCAGCGCAATCGTCTGATTTGCCGAGGTTTCGTTCCAGTCGCTGAGCTGAGGAGCAACAATAATCATTTCTCTGTTATATTTTTGCGCTTCGAATCCGAATTCTTCGGATTTCAGATTTTGTGCAACGCCCTGAAAATACAAGCCCTCTTATCCGGGAAGCGTCAGATACAGCGCATATGGGCGGCTGCCGTCGTAGCTGTCCGGAATATAGACATTGTAGTAAATATCACCGTCATTTTCGTAATGAAGAACATTATCGACTAAAAAGCCGCGGTAATGCTCCGTTCCCGCCGTGACCGATTCGTTTTTATCTGAAAAAGCGGGAGCGCTTACCTCCGTTTCTCCGTATTCGGCACATCAGGGACGGATTAATCCTATACCGATGTCTTTGAACAACCGGCAAGCATAGCGATAGCCGTCCTGATGAAACACAAAGTGAGGATTCTTTTTTCACGGCACTCACTTCTTTATTATTTAAGGTTAAGTCCTTCAACCCATGTACGGACGGTTGCTTCGGATACGCCAGAGGTAAATCTCTGCCCTTCAAGCCAGTTTCCCGTTCCCGCCATTTGAGCAAGCAGCTTGCCGCTTTCACCGAAACCTGAGCTTGCCGAGGTGCAGAACGGAATCACGGTTTTCCCTGTAAAGTCGTTCGCTTTAATAAAACCGTCTACAGGCCACGCGGCAATTCCCCACCAAATGGGGTAGCCGATGAATACGGTATCGTATTCATCCCAGTTTTTGACGGTGTCCACTTCCAAAGCAACAACTCTTGCAGACGGATCGTTATGCTCCCGGACAACACGGCTGTTTTCGTCAGTCCAGTTCAGGTCAGCATCGGTATAAGGGTCGGTCGGCTTTAACTCGAAAATATCGGCATTTGTTGCTTTGGCAATGTAATTTGCCGCTGACTCGGTATTTCCCGATGCTGAATAATAGACCACTAAGGTTTTCCCGCCGTTCGAAGCTGTATTGTTGGTGGAGACGGAAGGTACGGCGTTGCTCTCATTTCCTGTGTCGGAAACGGACAGGTGAGAGGGTTCACTTGAATTCTGCACCTCGGAGCCGGACGCAGAGCTTCTGCTGTCTGCTGTGCTGTCGCAGGCAACAAGTCCTAAAACGAGTAACAGACTTATAAAAATTACGCTTAATCTTTTCATAAAGGGCTTCTCCTTTTCCAAATCATATACATTCTTTTAGAATTTCATATATTTCACTGTGAGTCAGCTTCTTACAGCAATCGGCAGTAATGTTCGTGGAGTCTGCTACCTTCTTGAAATCCGTATCGGGCGATATTCCCATCTGTGAAAAGCTGGTTGGCAGACCGATCTCCTTTATGAAATCCGCAAGAGCCTCAACTCCCGCAAGCGCCGTTTCTTCGGCTGTCGATTTTTTCTCAATATTCCAGACATTTTCAGCAAAACGCGCAAAGCGCTCCGCACCCTTCTTATAGATATGACGGTATAAAACAGGATGAATTACCGCCAGCCCCTGACCGTGGTTGCAATCGGTATAGGCGCCGAGCTGATGTTCAATTTGGTGCGCCTGAAAATCAGTCACTTTTCCGATTTTCAGAATACCGTTCTCCGCCATAGCGGATGCCCACATCAGTTCGCTTCTTGCCTCATAATTCTCCCTATCTTTCAGAATAATACGAATGTTTCTAATAACGCTTCTCATAACAGCTTCATTGATGTCATCCGAAAGATTGTTGTCATCCGGTTTTCCGAAGTAGGTTTCCATGGCGTGGCTCAGAGTATCGAATGCGCCCGAAATGACCTGCGTAAACGGAACAGTCATTGTATACATAGGATCAAGAAAAGCAAAGCTTGCCTGTGCGCCGAAGATTCCGGCCTTTATTTTCTTTTCTTCATTGGTGATAACCGCTCCCGCATTCATTTCTGAGCCTGTGCCGGAAGCCGTCACAATCGCTCCCATCGGAATAAAGTCCATCGGATAGGTCTTTTGGCTGTTTTCCAGTTCCCATATATCCTCTTGCAGCTTTGCCTGCGCAGATACAACCTTGCAACAGTCGATAACCGAGCCTCCGCCTACGGCAAGGATAAAATCCACCTGCTTTTCCCGTGCAAGCCTTTCACCCTCGAGCACCTTTTCATAGGTAGGATTCGGCATAATGCCGGAAAACTCAACGACCGTTTTTCCGACCTCTTTCAGAATACCGGTCACTTCATCGTAAATACCGTTTTCCTTTATGGAACCGCCACCGTAAGCGAGCATCACCGTATCGCCGTATTGCTTCATCAGGCTGCCGAGATATTCCTTGACGCCGCCTTTGCCGAAATAGATCTTTGTTTTGTTTTCATAAATAAAGTTGTTCATTCCCCTTCCTCCTTAACTCATTTGTATGAACACAATGCCCATTGTCAAGACCCTTCTCATCACATTTCACATCCTTCCGACGCTGATTCTGCTTTTACAATTATATTATAAAAAAACCGAGACCTCAAAAGAAGTCTCGATTGGTTAATCAGTTTATACCTATAGGTTATAGCTCATCGCTTAGTACCGTCTGAACGGCCGAAAGAAAACGCCGTACCGCTCCGGAGGGAGTCGGAGAATGCAGCAGACCGTACGGAATGGTGTGCTCCCACTCGACGGGAATGACCTTGATGAGCGGATGGACGGTTTCCCATGCCTCGACCGCCATCAGAATGTCGTTGCTGTTTTCGCAGCGGTTGAAAATCTCCACATTGTAAAAATCAAAATCCACAATATGAATCTGATTGTGATTTTTCCATATATCGTCCCGCAGCGCATCGACATAGCGACTCCAGTCCCTATGCATCAGCATCAGATTTTCACCGTACAGATCCTCGATGGTAAGCCTGTTCTTATCCGCTAGACGGTGATGGATTGATACCGCGCAGCAGATCGGCTGCTTCGACAGCTGAAAGCCCGCGCAGTTGCGCACATTCAGCAATTGGTCGTCGAAAATGCCTGTGACAACATCAATATTCTGTCCGAGGTTACCGAGAATTTCTCTGGCGTTCTCCGGCGTGTTTTCAAACGGTACGAGCTGAAATTTGATTTCGGGACATATAGTATGGATTTTCGGCCAAAGCTCCACCAGAACCTGCGCCGGCGTCATCGGAGAGGTGCCGATCCGGATCAGATTGGTATTGTCCTGCATCGCGTTTTTGGCTCTTGTGACGGAATCCTTGCAGTACTGAATGATGTATCTGGCGTCGTTATAGAGAGACATACCGGCCTTGGTTAAATTCAGCCCCCGATGGGTGCGTTCAAAAAGCTTCACACCTAAATCTGCCTCCAGCAAATTGATCTGCTTGATGACAGCCGTCGGCGTGATATACAGCCTTTCGGCAGCCTTGTTGAAGCTGCCTGCGTCAGCCACACAGAGAAAAGTTTCAAGTTGAGGGTTATATATTTCTTCACCGCCTTTGTAAACATAATTTGAGTTAATCACATCACCGTGTCAATAAGCTGTCCGGCAATATCATAGCTTGAAAACCGCATAACACTCTCTTCCGTCTTTCCGAAGCTTAAAAAGTTGATGCTCCCATACCAGACGATACGATTGTCAATTACGGTAAACTTTTGATGAAAATCCGGCTGAAAAATCACGTTACACCCGTAACCTTTTAAAAGCTCTGCGTTATCCATAACGGTATGCTGTTCGTTGTCTTTAAAGCTTTCGGGCAAACGGGTGATGACTGTGACGCTGACGCCGTTCAATATCGCTTGAGATAATACTTTGACAAGCTGTACGATTCTGCTTTTTCTCATAAACGGACTTACTATTAGAATCTCTTTCTTTGCCGATGTAATATCCTGACTGTATACGCTGTAAAAGCTATTGGTATCGTAAATCAAATCCGGCGTTATTTCCGTTGTGTCGCTGATTTTTATCTTGTACCCGATTGAAGAATAACCCTTCAATCTCTTCTGATACATTTTTTCAAGCATCGGAATATGGATGTCAACATAGTCATAAATCTGCACTTCGGTTTTACCCGGAAAGTTCCTGTGC
>JBJFHV010000501.1:0-5379 GCA_051894015.1 Acutalibacteraceae bacterium
CTTGAAACCGACTTTTTCAAAATGGCGAACAGCGAAACCGCTATGAATTTCATTAAAGAAAGCCTTACGGTGTCGGAAGAATGCAAACAGTGCCGCTATTATCCTGTCTGCCGTGCCGGCGGCTGCAAGCGGACGCAGCAAAGCGAAAACTACTGCAAGGCGTACAAGAAATTTTTCTCGTCATGCCTGCCGCTGTTTCGGGTTTTCGCCGCCGAAAAGCCGAGAGACAACCCATAAAAGCAACAGAGACTGCGGAAAAGAGACTGCGGAAAAAGCAGTCTCTCTTTTTATCTTCCGGGCTCATAGGTCACTTCCACAATCTCGAAAAACTTCAAGTGAAAGCCGCCCATGGTTTCTCTTACGATCATGCTTCCGCCGGTTTTGGGCCACAGCACATCGTCGTCAGTAATCGTAAATTGTGCCACGACATTTTTGCTTCTTTCGATCCCTTCACTATCATAAAAATAAACCGTAGCTGTTTTGTAGGACCAAATGATATCCGTTTCGTATTCAACGCTTTCTCCGTTTGCAGACAGGACATTCAGCGGCTGATACAAAAGAAGCCCAACGGCAAACACCGCAAGCAAAACAATCACAACCGGCTTTGAGGCGAGCTTTTTTTCTGAAGTTTTCTTCCTTGAAAATAAACAAAAAAGCTAAGCTTGTCAGAGCAAGCGAAGTCACAAGGCAGTAAGCTATATACTTGAAAGAAAGCCACTCGCCGCCTATTGTAAAGCCGTAAAGACAAACGCAGATCGGCACGGCAAGCAAGCCTGTGATTATGACAATCACCGCTCTTTGCTTTTTATCAAGCATAAGCGTTCCTCCTTTTGATATTTTCCTCTATAATATTTCAAGTATAGTATTTGCTGCATTATATCAAAGCAAATCGTAAAATGCAACTGTTTTTGCCCGATTTCAGAATTGCTCTTCAGGCATAAAAATGGGGCTGTCGCATTTAGATGCAGAAACCGTTTTCTTCACCCCGAAGCTGTATTATAGATACCGCGAGTGGGTGAAAAAACGATTAAAAAAGAAAAATGCAACCAATTAATTGTCAATTTAAGCATTTTTCTTTTTGCTCTGCGCTAAATGCGACGCCCCATGCCCGCATCTGTGACCGATAAAAGGGTGTGTTATCGGTTAAACAGATTTCTGAAGAACGCCAGAATCGCATCAATGAAAGCCATAAGCTTTGCCATAATGCCGTTCTGTGTCGTTACATTTTCATAGCCGTATTCTACAACTTCGCCGTCGAAAGCAGAAACCGCCACATCGTATTCGACACCATCAATGACAAATTCGATTTCATAATCGTTGTCTTCTCGGTCATATTCGATACGAAATCTCTTGACTTCGTCTTTTGTCTTGCCGAAATGATCGAGAGCCGCCTGTTTTGCCGTCGCTTCGTCAATATTCTTACCGGCACTGATGAGCTTGTTAGAATCGTAAGAGAAAGAGACGATCTTTCCGTCGTAGTTTACCGTATAGTCATATTCGGCACCGTCGACATAAAACTCAATGTCAAATTCCTTGTCTTTTTTGTCCTCGGTGGCTTCGGCAAAGCGAACCTCTGTTGCAGAGAAACCGGCATCGGACAGGGCAATTGATTTTGCTTCATCAAGTGTGATTGCAGCAAATGCACCGATACACAGTGTCAATGTCATAATAAGAGTCAGTACAAGTGATAAAGCCTTTTTTGTTGTTTTTGTCATGGGAAACACCTTTCTTTCTAAAACAAATTTTTGATTTGCAAGGTTCGGAAAAACTCTCCTCTTTTTCTTGCTTTCACTATATAAATGCACAAGAAAGCGATTTTATTGCACAAAAAATAAATTTTTTTAAAAATTTTTCCGCCGTCTGTTTTTTCACAAACGGCGGAATTCTTATGAGGTTTTCAACACAATTCTTTCGGCAATTCTTTTTGCGCTTGCGGAATCGGTATAATCAAAATTAAAACGCTTGAATTTTTCGTTCTTTTCGCGGTCGAAAGGAGCAAGCAGAGCCTTCGCGGCGTCCTCGACGCAAGGCGTGACCGGGCCGGGGACATAATCGGCGTAATCAAAATAAAAGTCACGGTCTTTGCGGTATTCCTCAAGGTCAAAGGCAAAGAAAACCGTCTTTTTGTCAAGCAAAGAGAAGTCCATGCAGATTGATGAATAGTCGGTAATCAGCGCATCGCATACCGCCACAAGCTCCCGGACATCTTTATACTCCGTGACATCAACGGTGCCGTCAAGACTCGTTTCTTTCGGTCTGACCTGCGGATGAAGCCGTAACAAAACGGCATATTCATCGCCAAGCAGTTGCGTAAGTTTCTCGGCATCGAAATGTTCAAGTAATTTTTCGTTCTGTTCGGGATCGTCGCGGAAGGTCGGCGCATACAGCACAAGCTTTTTTTCTTGAAGATCGGGAAACTGCTTATAGAAGTTACGCTTTGCCGCTTCAAGGTTCTCTTTTTTGAAAAACCAGTCCGTCCTTGCCGAGCCGAGCGGCAAAACCTTGTCCTCACTTACTCCGAACGCCTCGGCGTAATACGGCACGACATTTTTTGACGAGCAGACAACAAAGCTGAGCCGTTTGTTGCTTTCGATTTCGTTTGTGCGGACGTCCTCCGGCTGTTCAATCGACAGTCCGAACTTTTTGAATACGCCCTCTGCGTGCCAAAGCTGAACGACGACCGCTTCCTTTTTAAAGTTACAGCCCGCCATCGGTAAAAAGTTGTCGTTCAAAAAGACATATTTTGAAGTGGCAAGCTTCCTTGCCTTCACGAAGAAAAACGACAGTGCACGGGGCACATTTTTCAGTCTGAATTCAAGGTCTTTTCTTGTAATCAGAACAAACTCATAGCCGCCTTTTTCTTCAAGCACCTTTCTGACCTCTCCGAGACTGTCGTTGAAGCTTTCGTTATGCATCGAAACAAAGGCAACACGGTTTTTCTTTACTTTAAAAAGCTTCGCCGAAAGATTGAACAGCAGAGCATAAAAAGCATAGATCAGTTTTTTCATATCTTATATTCCTGTTTACTTGATGATCTTTTTGACCAATACAAAATTCATCAGTCTGAACAAAATCGGGAAGAAAGCCGTTTTCAGTTTTACGGGAACTCCGAGCTTGTAAAGCAGTCTGAGCACCCTCACATCAAGTGTTATCCGCTTTCGCAGCACAACCCGGTTCTTCGACCGCGCTTTCTTTTTCGCCGCTTTCAAAAATCCCTTGTCGTCGAGTACAACGAGATTCTGCATCGCAAGATATTCCGGCGGTATTTTGTCCGCCGCCGATTTCGGAATAATCACCTCAAACAGCGGACAAAACTGCTCATAGACGGCCGCAAGAATTGTTTCACATTCGTCTGTATTTTTGACAATAAAGGTAGCGTTCGGCTTTTTCGCCGCTTCTTCTTTCGATTCGATCATCGTATCAAGATGCAGATCACTTTCGGCGGTTTTGATTTTGTTGTACCGTTCTTCTGTCATCAGCGAACGAAGCCGCTTGAATTCCTTGGCGCAGAATTCGGCACACTCGTCGTCACCATGCCACATCAGCCGATAAAACTGCATAATCAGAATATGCGCGTGCTTATACACAATCTCCTGAAGATAAGCTTCTTTATCCACGCTTTCAGGTGCGGTTTCCAGTGCCTTTTTCGCCCCGTCATAAATCATATTGAGCGAATCGGTGAAGCTTTTGACAAGCCCGATATTGACGGTCTGGCTGACGGAAAGACCCTGCTTTTTCGTGTGGCGGCGGTAATACATACAAGCGTCCATCGTGCCGCAAATTCTCTTCACGCCCGAATAAACGTACGACAGAAAAAATGCCCCCTCTTCACAGTAGCGAAAAAGCGGAAATTCAACCCCGGAATCCACAAGCCGCTCTCTGTTATAGCATTTGTTACCGACAAGGAACTTCCAGATCAGGTCGATATCGAACGGGTCAATCTCGTCCTTTTGGGCAAGACGGTCGGCAACCTTGCTGTATTCGCCTTTGATGCCGTCTCCGAAGGTTGCAAGCCGACCCAGAACAATATCGGCGTCGTGCGCTTCGCCGGCTTTGTAAAACGCTTCCAGCGATGAATCCGAATAGGTGTCGTCTGCATCAAGGAAAACGACATATTTGCCCGTCGCTTTTTTTAGTCCGTTGTTTCTTGCCGCGGAAACGCCCGCATTCTCCTGCGTATAGGACTTCATCCAAGGATATTTTTCCGCGTATTCGTCGATAATGCTTTGGGTCGAGTCGGTCGAGCCGTCATTGATGATTACGGCTTCAATATCGTCAAGCGTCTGACTCACAAGGCAGTCCAACGTTTCTCCGATAAACTGCTCACTGTTATAGGCGGGAATAATCACCGATACCTTTGGCACTGTTTTCATCTCCAATACAAAAGGGGCTGTCTGAGTGAGGCAGCCCCCTGTTAATTCTATTTTAAACCGTTACTGAGAAATAATACCTCTGCGGTTTTCTTTGAAGTTCTTCTGAATCTCATTAAGCTTCTGGTTGAACTCGTCGGCGATTTCGGGATATACCTTGGAGCGGTTGTAGTTTTCGCCCGCGTCGTCGGTGAGAATATGCAGCCAGTTCTTACGGTATTTGTCAAAGAAAGCGGAGTTGTCGTTCTGAATCTTGTCAAAGTACTTGAAGGTAACGTATTCGTTCTCCTTGAGTACATCATATTTATAGTCGGGATACTTATTCAGAACACTTTCCGTCGTCACCGTATACTGAATGGCCTTGATGTCCTCTCTCTTCATGTGAAGAATCGGATGTTCAGAGGTATGTATCACGCTGTCGTCCTTAAGAAGCGGAACCATCGAAACACCGTCGATAACACGATCGGTCGGGAGATACGATTCCTGTCCGCCGTTGCCCGTAATACCGCAAAGGTCAACAAGAGTCGGGTAAAGATCGGCCAGAGTCGCCGCCTGCTTTCTTGTTGTGCCGGTCTTGCCGAGCTTGCCGTCTGCGTTGTCCCAGCGGATCATGAACGGCTCTTTCTGTCCGCCCTCATAGGCGAGATACTTACCGCCGCGAAGCTCGTTGACCGAACCTTCAAGCGCGGGTCCGTTGTCGCTTGTAAAGACAATGATCGTATTTTCCAGCACGCCGAGTTCTTCCATGGTATCGAAAAGCTGACCTAAGTAAGCGTCAAACTCTGTGACACAGTCGGCATAGGTACCCATACCGGACGCACCGTCATATTCTTCACCGACATAAACCGGAGCGTGCGGCCATGGAGAAGCGTAGTAAGCGAAGAAAGGCTTGTCCTCCTTGGACTTTTCGGTAATCCATTCGGTGATTTCCGCGTGAATCCATTTGGTTGCATCAGACTGATCCTTGAGGTCGTCCGTGCCCTTGACGATTTCGTATTCGCCGTTTTCT
>JBJFHV010000502.1:0-5313 GCA_051894015.1 Acutalibacteraceae bacterium
TTCGCGAAAGTCAAAAGGGGAGGGGAGAGGAAAATCCGGATCGGATAAAAAACTTTTTTTACCGTCAAAAGTGTCCTTATGCATGAAAAAACCACCTTTACCGTAGGAAACTGAATCAAATATATTCTTCGTTTGCCGTGCGGATTTTATTCCGTCATTCACACTCTTTGCACCCGGACGTATAATGACAGTGAGAATGCGATGAACAAAAAATCCTCCTCATCGCATGGAAGGGAGGTTAACTATGGCTTGCAACAACGGACTTTTCGGCGGTAACTGCTGCACTTGGATCATCATTCTCCTGATCCTCTTCTGCTGCTGCGGAGATAACTTCTTCGGCGGCTGCGGTTGTTCTGACGACTTCAGAGGCGGCAACTGCGGATGCGGCTGCTAAAAAAATGAAGCACGCCTGCGGCGCATAAAAAGAGGCTGCGCCAATGAAGCGCGCCGCAGGCGCATGGGGTACAAAGCTGAAGTTTGTACTTTTTGATGAAACGGCTTTGCCAAGTGCCGTCCCGGGGAAAACCTCGGGACGGTATTTTTTTGCTGAACATGATATTGCTTTCGAAGAACGGATTACAAGAAACACAATTGTACCTTGACGGAAAAAACGTAGTTTTATCTCTTGACAAACCTCTTTTCTTCTGTTATAATGCATTACTGTCGCAGACTATGCGATATCCTTCCTCGGAGAAAAACCGGGGCAGAGACCATAAGGAGGTGCAAAAGTATGAACAACTATGAAGCTATGTTAGTATTTTCCGTTGCCAACGGCGAAGAAAGCGTACAGGCACTTGTTGAGAAGTTTACTTCCCTCATCGCCGCTCACGGCACTGTTGAAAGTGTTGACGACTGGAGCGTGCGTGATCTCGCTTATGAGATCGACTTCCAGAAGAAGGGACATTATTATCTCTACAACTTCTCAAGCGATCATGAGTTCCCGGCTGAGCTTGACCGTATCATCAAGATTACTGACGGCGTTCTCAATTCTCTTATCATCAGAAAGTAAGGGTTAAAAAATGATTAACAGTGTTGTACTTATGGGTCGTCTTACCGCTGACCCGGAACTTCGCACAACCACAACGGGTAAATCCGTCTGCTCGTTCAGCATTGCTGTTGACAGAGGCTATTCCAAAAACGCCGAAGAGCGTCAGACAGACTTCATCAACATCGTCGCCTGGGAAAACACCGCAAACTTTGTTTGCCGCTATTTTTCAAAAGGCTCGATGATTGCCATTCAGGGACAGATTCAGACACGCCGCTATGAAGACAAGACCGGCGCAAAAAGAACTGCTTTTGAAGTTGTTGCCAGAGAAGTCAGCTTCTGCGGATCAAAATCCGAAACAGGTACGGTTTCACGTCCTACCGCTCCGGAACAGCCGCCGGTTTATCAGAATGCGAACCAGAGCGATTTTGAAGAGATCACAGACGACGAAGATTTACCGTTCTGAGCGGAAACAAACTAATTTTATAAGGAGGATATTATCATGGCATATGAAAAGGGAAACGGCCGTCCGAACAGAAAGTCCCGCAAAAAGGTTTGCGCTTTCTGCGTAGAGAAGGCTGAAACAATCGATTACAAAGATGTTGCAAAGCTTCGCAAGTTCACTTCTGACAGAGCGAAGATTCTCCCGAGAAGAGTTACCGGCACTTGCGCACGTCATCAGCGTGAGCTTACCACCGCAATCAAGCGTGCTCGTCAGATTGCTCTTCTTCCCTACACAAGCGACTGATCTATCACAACAAAACACAGCTCGAAAGTTCCGGCTTTCGGGCTGATTTTTTGCTTTCGGGGATCAATTTAGAATGCTTTTACCGATGCAACCGTTCGGCTTGTACTTTTCGGAATCAGCTTAACCCTTCCGTCAGGCTGTGTTTGCTGCCTTCTCCGAAAGAGAAGCCAATGTCGGGATTGTTTGTATAAAACTTTCACCTGACAGCCCGAGCTGTGGGCTGAGTGGTAAATTTTAGTTTGCTGTATTAGGGTTATCCCCTGAAAGGGGAGATGTCACGAATGTGACAGAGGGGTTTCTCACTAACCGTCAGCACTCAGTAAATTTGGGGTTGTCTGTCTGACAGTCAGTCTATCTGTACTTTTGGAATTAACTTCTTCTATATTTCTACCTTTGCGCTAGTGCCGCGCGGGCACATACCAAGCAGAAGAGAGCAGACTGACTGACACATATTTCGTCATTTACCTGTCCAAAACTACCTTTTTATTTGCTCCGGATACTTTTGCACCCGTATTCCGCCGCAATATACTGCGCTCTTGCGATCAGCGCATCTTCAATCCCAAGCCCCTGAAATTCTCCGCCGATGATTCCGCTGTCGGTCACGGCGAACGGAAATTGCTTTCCGATACCGTCGGTAACGGAAACCGAAAGCAGTCCTGCCGGCCGGCCGTTCATAAAAGCGACTAGCAGGCAGAAACCCGTCTGACTTAAAATATCGTCAAAGCGGTCAACGAGCGTTCGGTCAATCACGGGAGGCACGGCATATGTAAGAGCAAGTATGTCCTTGAGGTCGCCCCGGTCGGCTTTTCTGATAATAAAATTCACGGTCATCATCCTTTCCTATGGTGACAGCACATCAATTTAAGTCCCGTCACCCAAGATATATGACCGTGAGGACAAGTCTATGACTGTTATTCGCACCCCGAATACAGCTTTTTGTAAATTCCGTCAACACGCATAAGCTCGTCATGCGTTCCCTGCTGTTCAATTCCGTTTTCGGTCAGAACGATAATTCGTGATGCGTTTTTGATCGTGGTGAGTCTGTGAGCGACCGTCAGTGTTGTTCTTCCTTTCGAAAGCTCGGTAAGCGACTTTTTGATGATCATTTCGCTTTCGGCGTCAAGTGCGCTTGTGGCTTCGTCAAGAATCAGAATCGGCGGATTTTTCAGAAAAGCCCTTGCAATGCTGATCCGCTGTTTCTGACCGCCGGAAAGCATGGTGCCTCTTTCCCCGATAAAGGTGTCGTAGCCGTTCGGAAGCTTTCGGATAAATTCGTCCGCGCCTGCCTTCTTTGCCGCTTCGATGACTTCTTGCCGGGTGGCGTCCGGCTTTCCGTAAAGAATATTTTCAATAACGGTACCGGAAAACAGATAAACGTCCTGTTCAACGATTCCGATTGACTGACGAAGCTCGGGTAAGGTGTAATCGTTGATGTTCTTGCCGTCAAGGGTGATTTTACCGCTGTCAAGCTGATAAAACCGTGCAATCAGACTGCAAAGGGTGGTTTTTCCGCTGCCGGACGGCCCGACAACGGCAATATTTTCGCCTTTGCTTACCGTCAGATTGATGTTTTCAAGTACTTCACGGCTTTCCCCGTCATAGCTGAATGTCACGTTTTTAAATTCGATTTTGCCGTCTTTGTGCCGCTCGGCAGGCTCTTCCGACTCGGAAAGATATCCGCTTTCCGGCTCAATCTGCATCACCTCGGCGAATCGTTCGATTCCGGTGATGCCTTTTTCAAACTGTTCGGTAAATTCGACAATCCGTTTGACGGCAGCGATCAGCATCGCGTCATACAACAGATAGGCGGCATAATCGGCGGTTGTGATTTTTCCGTTCAATATAAACAGACCGCCGACAAGGATCATGATCACATACATCAGTCCGTCAAAAAATCGGACAACACAGCCGAGCCTTGCCATGTAGCGGTACGAACGCTTCTGAATTTCGGCAAGCTGACCGCTTTCGGCGTCAAACCGTTCCTGTTCGTGCTTTTCACGGGTGAACGATTTGACAACCCGGATACCGAGTAAAGCAGTTTCCGTTCGGGCGTTGACTTCGCCTGCCTGTACACGGCGATCTTTGAAAGCCGTATGCATTTTTTTGCGAAAGTACATCGTGCCGAAATACATAAACGGCAAGGCCGCAAACGAAAGCACTGTCAACGGAAAATTGATCGTGCCGAGAATGACGAAGCTAACGATAATTTTAATCGCCGCGATGAAAAACTCTTCGGGGCAATGATGAGCAAATTCCGCAACGTCAAACATATCGGTCGTAAGCCGTGACATCAGCTGACCGACCTTTGTACCCGAAAAGTAGTCAAGCGGAAGTCGGAGAAGGTGAGCGAACATATCCTCACGCATACTTTTTTCGATTTTAACCCCCATGGTGTGGCCGACATAGGTCATGTAATAGCCGGCAAGCATATCGACGCCTTTGAGTGCGATGTAAAGCGCCGCAAGAGACAAAATCAGTTTAACCGTAAGAGACGCCGGATCATTGACGGCGATATCCGTAATCTTCCGCGCAATCATCGGCAGAACAAGCTCACAAAGCGTTGTCAGCGCAGCGCAGAAAAGGTCAAGGACGACCGTACCGCGAAAGCGTTTCATGTAAGGGAAAAACCATTGTTTTACCATTGAGTTTTTGTTGTGCATTGGGATCACCTGCCATATGAAGTATCAATCTTTTTTGCTGTTGCCTTGCAAGATCATTTATTGGCTTTGGCTGTATTCAGAGAAGAAATCAGCATCCGCTTTATTTCAAGACAATCATTCAATAATGAGCTTCCCATATCTTCTGAAATGTAGTCCGACAAAACAAGCAGTCTTATCCAATATTCGGTTTCAGCCGTTTCTTTTAAGGAGATTTGCATTTTTGAAATAAAATCTGCTTTGCTCTGACCGTAGTTTGCTTCGTTTATATTAGCACCTATTGAAGTGCCGCTCCGAATAATCTGTTTTGAAATGACTCCCTCTTTTTTGTCTTGACAAGATATTGATGCAATTTGACGATTCTTGCCGCAAAGGCAATGGATTTATCTGTTAACAAGCTGTCTTTCATAATACTCACCGACCCTTATTTATTGTAAAATTATAGCACAGTAGAGTTTGGGATTCAATTGTATTTTAAAGACATTGACTGAAGTTTTCCTTACTATAAAAATCAAGGCACTTTTTAACTCAAACTAACCGTCCGTACCTGAACAGCTGTGCGGCGAAAAGCTTATTGTTTCTGTAAGGTCGCAACGCTTATGTCTTAGTTTGTTCGTATTACTATTTATGGCGAACAGAAACCGCACCAAATTGCCCCTCTCTTAAAATTGTAATTAAGGAAAAACTATCTGTGCGGCAAAAAGCTTGTTGCTTTCGCAAGGCTGCAACGCCACTATTCACTATTCATTTTTCATTATTCATTATTCATTACAAAAATCCGTTCTTCTTAATGAATAGTGAATAGTGAATAATGAAAAATGAATAATACAAAGAAAAATCCGCCCTCTTGCGAGAACGGATTTTTCTTTGGAGCGGATGACGGGGCTCGAACCCGCTACCTCCACCTTGGCAAGGTGGCGCTC
>JBJFHV010000503.1:0-5308 GCA_051894015.1 Acutalibacteraceae bacterium
GAAGCTGTTTTCGCTCGATGAGAATAAAACACCGTCTGCGCTTTCCGCCGGCATGAAGGTCAAGTTTTCCTTGGCGCTTGCCCTTTCGCACAAGGCAAAGCTGTTGATCCTTGACGAGCCGACAAGCGGACTTGACCCCGTTTCAAGAGACGAGCTGCTCGAAATTTTCCTTACGCTGAAAGATGAGGGCAAGACGATCTTTTTTTCAACGCACATCACGAGCGACCTTGACTTTTGTGCCGACAATATTATTTACATTCGAAACGGCAAAATTGTCGCCGAAAGTGCGATTACCGATTTTGTCGGAAAATACCTTCTTGTTGAATACGAAAAAGACAACCTTCCCGATGCACTTCAAACGAAGCTGATCGGTGAAACGCGAACCAAAAGCGGCATGCGGGCACTGATCAGAGCCGAGGACGAAAGCCTTATCGGACTTACCGCCGAGAAAGCCGACCTTGAAAGCTGTATGGTTCATCTTGAAAAGGAGGGTGACGGAAATGCTCGGTAAGCTTTTGAAAAAAGAATTCACGCTGACGATGCACCCGACGGTGCCGATGATGCTTTTGCTGGGTGTCATGGTGCTGATTCCGAACTATCCGTATCTTGTGGCGTTCTTTTACGTCACGCTTTCGCTGTTTTTTACCTGCCTGAACGCGCGGGAAAACAACGATGCGGTTTTTTCGCTGTCGCTTCCCGTCAAAAAAGCCGACCTTGTCCGATCGAGAATCTTATTCACCTGCATCATCGAGTTATTCAGCATTCTGATCGCCGCGCCGTTTACGGTCCTGAGCGCAAAAATCGCGCCGCAGGGCAACGCCGCCGGCATGGATGCGAACCTTGTTCTGCTCGGTCAGGGGCTGCTACTGTTCGGACTGTTCAACCTTGTGTTTTTTACCTCCTATTATAAAGATATCTCAAAGATCGGCGTTCCGTTTGTCACAGCAAGCGTGGTTTCATTCGTGCTTGTCGGTGCGGATGTATGCCTTTGCTATGCTGTGCCGTATGTGAAAAACGTACTCGACACCCCGGGCTTTGAGCACTTTGCACCGAAAGCGGTCTGCCTGATTTTAGGCGCGCTGTCGTTTGCCGCTCTGACATTACTCTCGTACAAAATCAGCGTGAAACGATTTCTGAAGTTGGATATCAAATAAAAGACTTTCGACGCAAACGAAGGAATGCCGAAAGACAGATAAAAATGAGGACTGCCGCCGAGATTGGTGACAGTCCTTTTATATATCTTTGGTTTATTTTACTTTGACCGCCTTTACTGCGGAGTACGATCCGTAAAGAGTGGTGCTTTCAACGGTTTTATACGCCGCGACCTTGAAGTAATAGGTCTTGCCGGTTGTCAGTCCCGTCTTGGTGAAGCTTACCGCCGAATTGCCCTTGAGGGTAGCGATCTTACTGTACTTGCCGTCCTTTGACGTTGCCATGTAGACGACGTAGCCGGTGGCACCGGTTTGTTGGTTCCATTTGAGTGCCGCTTTCTTTGTTCCGGCGGTTACGGTGAGGGAGGGCGTGCCGGGCTTTGTGGCGGTGGTAAGCGACTTGGAAGCCGACCAGAAATTCTTACCGTTGACGGTTTTGTATGCCTTGACGGTTACCTTGTAGGTCGTGCCGGGGGCGAGAGATTTGAAAGTGTAGCTCGTACTTGTTGTGACAACAGATTTGACAAGCTTGGAGCCTTTGTAAAGGTACACTTTGTAGCCGGTTACGCCCGAGACCTTGCTCCAGGCAGCTTTGATTGAACTTGTTGTCTGAGAGACGGCAATTTTACTTGTGACGGGCGGTACGATGTTGAACGTAAGCGTCTTACTGCCCGAATAGTTGCCCTTGAGGGTGATTTTTATGTCGTACTGACCGATGTCTTTTCTGCCCGTGGGGTAAGTGACGGTATAATCGGTGTTTTTGACAAGTGTATTGCCCTTGCTGTCCTTGACGGTGACTTTCGGGGTTTTGACATTTCCGTCGTAGATATAGGACGTCGTGGAAAGAGAGAAAGACGTTACTTTCGGGATAACGGTGTTTTCAACAAAAGTGCAGGTAGCGCAGGTGCCTTTGCGGTAACCGTCCTGTGTGGTGGTTGCTTTTCTCTCTTTTAAGTCTGTGTAGTTGTGACCGTTGGTGCAGAAAGGTACGAATTTGTAGCCGTTTTCGTAAGCATAAGTGGAAGCGGTTGAGTTTTGATAACCGTAGATTGTGAGTTCATCACTTCTTAATGAGTTACTATCAAACACACAGTCCTTATTTAAAATTGTAGCCTTTTTTAAAGTATTCGTGCTAAACGCATCGCCTAGGATTTTAAAAACGCTTTTCGGTATAACGATACTCTCCAAGGCAGTATCTTGAAAAGCATGATACCTAATATATTGAACTTTTTCAGGTATTGTAATGTCTTTTAATTTTTTACACCCCCAAAATGTTCCCCATTGTATTTCTGTTATTTGTGATGAAAGATTTATACTTTCAAGAGACACACAATCACTAAAAGCATATGCACCTATCTCTTGAATGTTATTGCCCATTTTAACAGTCTTAAGTCTATCACAGGATTCAAATGCTTCATCTGCGATAGCCCGTACTGTGTCGGGTATTGTAACACCAGTCAATCTATTGCAACCAGAAAAAGCTCCATCATCAATTCTCGTTACCTTATATCCATCAAATGACGACGGAATCACAATGTCCTCATATGCAGTATCGTTATAATCCGTAATAATCGCTTCGCCTTTTTCTATTCTGTACGTATACTTTCCCTCTTGATACGCTTTCGCCTTACCGGTCAGAAGATCAACACCCGAAAGGTCAATTCCGACAAGTGAGCCGAGCGGTACCGCCGTCAGTGTCATCATAACGACCATGATACACGCTAAAATTCGTTTCATTGTTTTTGTCTCTTTTTTTTGCATTCTGAGTTTCCTCCTTAAAAATATATAGTGCCCCCAACCGAATGCACTGCAAAAATGCATTTCATTTTGCAGATTAAATTATATCTGTATTTCAGATAAAAGTCAATATCTGTATTAAAGATATCTATAATAATATCGGTGATACTGATGGTATTTAAAAATATAAAATCCCTCAGAGAGGATAATGACCTGAAACAGCGCGAGATCGCGGCGTTTCTGGGCGTATCTCAGAATACCTACTCTCAATACGAAACCGGAGTGATTGCGTTTACCGATCAGGTGCTGATAAAGCTTGCGGATTTTTACGGAGTCAGCGTTGACTATCTTATGGACAGGACAGATGTAAAAGCGCCGTATCCGACGAAAGGATAGATACAGCATTCGGAAATCTGATATACAAAAACAGAGACGAGCCTTTACCCGTCTCTGTCCTTATTTTATATAGATTATTTATTTTTCTGCTTGGAATACTTGACTCTGTACACGAAGTTTTCAAGGAAGCAGTCGATGGCGCCGACATACTTCGGCTCCTTGAACATTCTCGTGGCAACAAAGGTCTTGCAGTTCTTTGCCGTAACGATTGCCGTGGCTTCCGCCTCGTCCTCGCTTGTACCGATGCAGACCGCACCGTTGTCCTTTAAGAGTACGGCGTTCTTGTGCTTACCGAAAGCTTTTGCAACCTTTTTGCCGGTCTTCTTGGCATTGTCCGGGTCAAAGCCGACGGTCTTGATGGTGGTGCCGGCGATCTGCGCAAAGTCATCAATCAGCGGACGAAGCTTTTTGACAACAACCTTTGATGCGGAGAGAACAGACTCGTCGTCGGAATGAACGATGGCGCCTGCGTCTTCGCGTCTTTCGTAAATTGCACAGTGAAGCTCGGCTTCCTTGGGCATTTCGTCGCCTAAGATCAGCATTCTCTTCTTCAGAGCGATCGTTGCCTTTTCGCTGCCGTCCTTGTTCTTGAGAACAACCACATTGCCCTCTCTTGTGCTGTCGTAAGCGTCAAGGGGCTTGCAGAGCGCATCGCCTCTTCTCTTCACGTCGGCAACATAATTGCAAACGTCCGTGAAGCTTTCAGCAGTTGACTGAGTCAGTACCTCATAGCGGTCGAGAATGTAACGCTCGCAGACCTTTTCAAGCTCGGAAGCGACCTTGAAAGCGTCATCGTAGTCCGTACCGAGACAGACAGCACCGTGATGTTTCATGATAACCGCCTTCGAATCCGAACGCTTGAGCGCTTCCACAACGGCGTTCTTCAGCTTGCCCGTGCCCGAAAGTCCGTAGCTGGAAACGGGAATGTTGTCGCCGATGATGTCACGGCTTTCGCCGCCGATTCCGTTGATGTCGTAGCCCAAAGCACTGATGATGGAAGCATACATCTGATGCGTATGGATAACAAAGTTTGTCTCGGGGCGAAGCTCGTAGCACTTGGCGTGAATGCCTTTTTCGCTTGACGGCTTGATGTCGCCCTCGTAGGAAAGGTCGTCAATGCTCACAAGAACGATCTCGTCGGGGGTCAGGGTCTCGTAAGCGCGGCCGCTCGGCGTGATAACAAAATGCTTGTCGTCAACACGGCAGCTGACGTTGCCCCATGTTCTTGCGATAAGGCCCGAGGAAACAAGTCTCTTACCGGCCTCAACAACGATTTTCTTGGCTTCAAGAATATCCATGAAGAACACTCCTTTTCATATATAAATTGAAAACGGGACAGGCAATTTCCTGCCCCGCTTATAGTTTCTTATTTGCTGCTTTCCTTGATGGCAACGTTTGCAAATACCTTGTCAAAGCGGGTAAGTGCATCGTCGATCATCTCTTCGGTGTAAGCGGCCGAAGTGTAAAGACGGGAGCCGGCAAGAGTGACAAGACCTTCCGCCATGTAAGCGGCGCCCATGTGGGTCATTTCGGTCTTGCGCTCGCTGGTTGCGCTGAGAACACCCGGAATCTGCCACGGCTTGCTCCAGTCGATGGCAAAGTGCATGGTACCGACGGTTTCCATGTGGCAGATAGAGCCCTGGTTGAAGGCAACGAACGGAAGATTGTACTTGTCGATGATCGCATTGAGACCTGCGGTCATTCTGTCGCCCATGATGCCGGCTTTCTGGCAGGCATTCTGCTTGTCGATTTCTTCAAGAGTATAATAACCGGCAACGCAGGAGATCGGAGTGGCAGCCATGGTGCCGCCGCAGAAGGCTTTCTTCACCTTGTTTCCGCTTGCGTCAAGGCCTGCGCCCATGTATTTCATGTATTCTCTCTTACCGCCGATTCCGCCTGCGCCGGGATAACCGCCGGCGATAACCTTACCGAAGATGGTCAGGTCGGGCTCAACACCGTAGTAGCCCTGAGCACCGGACATACCGATACGGAAGCCTGTTACAACCTCATCGAAGATGAGAAGT
>JBJFHV010000504.1:0-5273 GCA_051894015.1 Acutalibacteraceae bacterium
CCTGAAAGGGGAGATGTCACGAACGTGACAGAGGGGTTTCATACCACCAAACTAAAATTTACCGCAATCTGCGCCAAGGCGGCTGTGTGCGGCGAAGCCGCACGTTTGCCGTTTCGCAGAAACGGCAAAAACAAAACCGCAAGGTTTTGTCAGCCGCCGTCCGGCCGCCAGATGAATCTCACCCCGAAGCCAACAAGCCTGCCGTCACTTATAATCGACAGACTCCCCGCCACGGATAAACCGACTCTGCGGAAACAAGCTTTCCTTTGGTACAGAGCCAGCCCGCGACCGCAACTATTCATTATTCACTATTCACTTTTCACTAAAATAAAAACGCCCCGATACAGCCGAAACTGTACCGGGGTGAAGATACTGATTCTCCACGGTTCCACCCGTATTCCGCATAAATGCGGCTCTCATAAGACTTTAACGCAGTCATACGGCGCAGCTTATCATTTCTGCTTCGCTGTGCACTCGGAAGCGGTAGCCTTTTTCAAAAACCTGCCTGCGTTTTCAGCCTTCGGCGCAAGCTCTCTTTCGGCTTTTTTACGAAATCGGCCTTCTTCGTCAACGATTTCCTGTATCGGATTTTCAATTTGTATTGTATCACTGCAATTTGCCTTTGTCAAGTCACAGATTTTTCTTTTTTCAGCAGGGCAAGCCGCTGTTTTCGGCGGGCTTGTAGTTGTCAACCGTATCGCCGACGGCACCGAGAAGTGAGTTCGGATCGCTTGACGGAAGGTCGCAGGTGTAATGCCAGATCATAACGCCGCCGAAGCCTTTTTCAAGCGCGTACTGTGTCTTTGCGGCAATATCCGCCGGGCGGTTGAACCAGAACGTCTTGTCGATTTCACTGTCATAATAGTATCCGTTTTCGTCAAGCTTGTCGCTGAAACCGGCATAGTCGTACCAATAGGTGTCGTGGTCAGTCGGTCTTGCATAAAACGGAAGTCCGAAATCAAATTTTTCTTCGGGTACACCGGAAAGCTTCAGCTTCTTCGAAAGCTCAATCGCCTTTTCGGGGGTTGAATGCTTGCCCTCATCGTCATAGATGTCGTAAAGCATGACTTCGAAGCGGTCAACCGCCATGAACGAGCCTAAAGAAAGCTTCAGATCCCATTCGGTTACGGCAAGACCGAGAATCTTATCGCCGAGGAGGCTGTCAAGACGGACAAGGAACTGATTGAACGGCGTCCAATTGACGTAGTTGAGCGGATATTCATAATCAAAGAAGATTCCGTCAAAATCATATTGGGTTACAAGATTTACAATATTTTCTTCAAGCACGCCGCTTCGGAACGCAAGGGTGTGCTGTCTACCCTGATCGTTCAGGTCCTTCGTTACGTCACCGTGACTTTTCAGCGGTCCGGGGCCTAAAAGATTGATATGAATCTGAACATCTCTTTCTCCGATAACCTCTCTGAGGTTTTGAAGTGCAGCCGTTACCACGTCATCGTTAACCGTAAGTTCACCCTTGGCATCAAAGGTTGCACAGCCAAAAAGAATCACGTCCGTAATGATGTCAAAATCCTCTGTGTAAAGCCGTTCTTTGTCGAGCACCCTGTCGGCAATCACATATGAAGTGACTCTGAATTTTTCGTCCTTTGCGGCGTCGTTCTTTTTCGTGACAGTCGTAAAGAAAAGACTCACAAAAGCAAGAAATGTCGCCACCGCTCTTTTGATTGTTTGCATGTTTCATTCTCCTTTTATTTTTATTGAATCAGGTAAAAGATGCCTGATTATTTTTTAATTCTTGATAATACCTTTTCATTTGCAAGATTCCAAAAGTACTTGAACTCCTCCGTTCTGAAAAACACGGCAAGAAAAATCAGATTCGGTATGATTGCCGTCAGAACGGTCATAACTGCAAACCTTAAAATTGTGATTCCGTCGGCAAAAATCAGCTTTGAAATAACAGCCATCAGTGCCGATACGGCAACAAGAAGAATGATTCTCAAGGTATATCTTATGTAAAACGGCTTGACGGATTTCCCGAAGCCGTCCCTATGAAGCACCCACGGATCATACCACATATTGATCAAAAGTCTCGATATTGAGGTGGCAAACAGGACACCGGCAACGCCCAACGGTTTGGCAAGAAGAATCGAAAGTGCAATATTCACAAGCGTTACGGCAATTGGTTTATACTGTCCCTGAACAAAAAGCCCCAAAGACGAGCGGAACGTCTGACAGGTATTCATATAGCCCGCAACAAAAAAGCGGATTACCAGAGCAATCACGATCGTGTTGCTCATCGTAAATTTTTCGCCGATCCAGATGGTTACAAAGGGATTGAGCAGCACAAAAAGAGCAACGGAAGAAAACCCGTAAAGCCAGAAATTCATAAACTCAATGCGGTTGAAGAGTTGAAAGCCCTCCTCTTTATCTTCTTTTGCAAAAAAGTTTCCGAGGCTTGCGGAAATAGCGGACGTAATCTGCGTCAGCACACCGGTGATGGCGTCAACAATCATCGTAAAGTTCGACAGCAAACCCACCCAATTGACACCGATAAATGCCGAAATAATGATCGTGTCGCTGCTGCTGAGCGTTACGAACGAAATTTTTCCGAGCATCAAAGCCTTCACGTCGCGGAAAATTCTCTTTTTGTCCTCCTTAGGAAGCTCGCTTTCTTTCTTTTGCAAAACGCCGGGGTATTCCTTTTTCACTTTGACGGCCAAGGCAATATTTTCGGCGATCGTACATAAAATCTGCGTCAGAAGATATACCGTATAGTTTTTAAAGCATAAAAGTACCACGATCTGAAGAGCCGATCGGATAAGATTAAAAGCCGAATTGTATTTGGAAATGATATAGGCTTTCTGATCGGCCTGCAGAACCGAATTGCGATAAGCAAAGAACCAATAGGACACAACCGTGTTGAGAAGAAACATCACATAATAAAATGTCAGTCCTTCAACATCCGGCTTGTTTTTGATCAGAACGTCAAGAAACGGAATCAGCGCAAGTCCGAGCACAAGGATTACCGTTCCCATGATCGTATATACCTTTTTATAAAGCCTTAAAAGCTGAGAAAGCTTTTCGCTGTCGCTTTCGGCAAGCGGCTTATACATACTGTATACCATCGCCGTACCGAAACCGAGCTCCGCCAAAGACAGCATATTCAGAATATTCGTATACAGTCCGTTGATTCCGAGATAAGACTCACTCAGGCACCTGATAAAAACCGTTCGTACAACAAATGCGGTAAACATCGACAAAAAACGGTACGCAAAACCGCCGACAAGGTTCCACATTGACTTTTGAAGTCTGCCTTTTTCCGCCATAATTCACCTATCCTTTATTTATGAAACAGCTTTCTCTTTATAATACGGAAGAAATTCTTTCTGTAATAATTGAACAGATATTTCTTTCTCTCTTTTTCAAAATCAAAATCCTTCAAAAAATTATATACATCTTTATAATATAAATTATCATAGTTTTCTTGCATTCTGGAAATTATATCATACCAATATACAATATGTGCACCGTCAAGATCAACGATATGCTGTTGCAAAAACTTTTTCAATTGAGAAAGCAAGGTTCCGTCAAAATAAAAGCCGTATTCTTTCATATCTTCGCCGCCCTCAGCGGCAATTGCAAGCATAGACCGAAAACATTTTTCGCACATACAACAGTTGCGATCGTTAAACGAGCAAACCCTGAGTTTTACGGCTTGACCTTTTTCCTTACAATGTTCAGTTATATACTTCGCTTTGTTCTGTCTGGAAAGTTCATAGCCGTCATGAACAACAGACATGGAAGCACATTTTATTTCACTGTCTGTCCTTGGATCCGATACACACGAAAACTGCTGACCCATTGTATAGGAACTGGCAATATATATGGTTTTGACTTTATAATGATATCCGGCAACAACGGCACAGCCCAGAAAAGCCATGGAATGCTGAAAGCTAAACCACCATGTGGTTTTCGTTCCTTTCAGAATTTCCTTTCCGACAACGCCGCCGCTGATAAACGTTGCAAAATCGGACCGCACAAAGCAAGCCTCCACACCGTTTTGCACGGCAATTTCCGTAATATTCGCCTTGTCGGCATCGTATACATCGTCCTGTTTGATGTCGTCCTGATACCAGCCGTTGGTGTTGAACAAAATCGGCTTTTTGTCCTTGATTCTCAAAAACGTTGTTGTAGCGTCGATTCCGCCGGTGAAAAGCGTCATCGCTTCTCTTTCCGGCTCATATCGGTTGTCAATCCGCTTTGCGGCTATGAGCGTTCCGCCGAAATTGAAATCAGGATAAAGTTCCCGAAAGCCGTTTTTCAGCCGCATAACCGCATCGTAGAAAACACTGTCCACCTCTGTCACCCAGACAATACAGTCAGCAAGCCACGAAAACGGCAGGAGATTTAAAAGAACCGGCATAACGGCAACACTGTCGGGCACATCGGAAATATCACACGAATACTCCGCAAAAAAATGAGTGTTGTTAAAATACTTCTTTAAACCGTCGGATACCGTAAGGTCAACGTCAATCCGCGTTCCGCTGTTTTTGATTTCACCGATAATGATACTTTCCATTTTCTCTCCTCAGTCTGAAAACTGTGATTTCCATTCTTTTATTTTATCAAGCGGCATCCTGATTTCGGTCGCAAAGCTCGAATTGATTTTTTCTTCAAGCTTTGTGCCGACCTGCTCGAACGCAATGCAATTGAGGTTATTGCTCTCGTTGATGGAAGAAGCTCTTTCGTCCAGAGAAATAACAATCGCCCGTTTCCGATGTCTCATGGCATAAATACCGCCGTGAAGCCGTGTTCCGACATAATCAAGATCGTCCTCGCTTAACAAACTATCATATACCCTGATTGACGGCGGAAGAATTTCGATATTCTCTGTATTCTTCAAACGATGGATATAGTGAAAATCGTGATCACCCTGGATCCAGTAATAAATCTTTTTATAGTTTCTTAAAAGAATATCAACGATCTCCTGATCTCTGTCGTCAACAGGCGCTAAATCCGATTTTCCGGTAAGCGTAAAAACCACCCTTGAGGCTTTTTCTTTCGGGATCGTGCTGCAAAAATCCGGCGTCAGCATCCACATGGTAACACAGCCGGTATTGATCGCCTTGAGTCCAAGCTGCTCAACATACTGCTTGCTTCTTTCATCTCGGACGCTGTGATAATAGTCATGACTGAGCATTTTCTGATAAATCTTTTCGGTATACGAATTCGTTTTTTCATCCGCTCCGGCACCGACACCGACAAGAATAGTCCCGACCAACGGTTTTGCGGTTACGGCATTGATATTCCACTGC
>JBJFHV010000505.1:0-5228 GCA_051894015.1 Acutalibacteraceae bacterium
GATAGATTGATCTATTCAATAAAAACGCTTTAGTCAGCAAGTGAAAAATTTACTCGGTTCTGATTTATAGTTTTTAAACTTTTTAGTTTTAGAAAAAATTTAGACTTGCCAACCCAAAGTCAGAAAAAAATAGCAGAACAAATTTAATACAGCGAACATAAGAGAGAACAAAGAACCCTCAACACAAACAGTGCGACTACACGTAGTGTTGTCCTGTTACGAAAAGCGTTCTTTGCATACTTTCTGACGCGTTTGTCAGTCCGTTAGACGGCAACACTGCCGCCTGAGTTCCTGCCTTGTCGGACTTTCTTCCCGTGAAAGCAGTTTCTTCTGCTTGGTATGTGCCCGCGCGGCACTAGCGCAAAGGGAAAGATATAGAAGAAGCTAAATTTAAAAAGTACAAACCAACTATTAGCAGGAAATATTGCCCAACCAACTGCTCGGGCACTTAACTATCAATCAAGTACCATGTGCCCCGGGATTGTCGTCGCCACGCGATCCGGCATTGGCGTCGCCTTGCGACCGCGACCGCATTATAAATTGTGTTTTTGTTTGCCCTAAGGTTATTTTAAGCCTATCATATAAAAATATAAAAGGAATATATAGTAGGAGGCGGGAATATCTTTCACTGAATCAAAATTTTTTTGTTATACTATTGACAAATACAGGCATAATGAATAATATCTACTTATACCATCAGCGGAAAGGAGTGTCATGATTTGTATACATTTGAAACGGTATGCGATATTGTGAACGAAAAATTTGAAATTAACGATGTTAAGCTTACGGAAGACACAACATGGGACGAAATAGGCGCTGACAGTATTGACCTTGTTGACCTTATTTCGGAAATTGAAAGCGATTTGAATATAACCATTCCCGACGAAGCAATCGAGGATTTTAAAACGATTGGTGATCTTGTAAAGTATCTTGACGAAAACTCATAAATCAAATGAGATAGAAAATAATTAGCACCGCCTTTCGGCGGTGCTTGATTTTTTTGTTATACCTTTGCTCCGTCCATGGTGCGGGCGAAGAAGAATTCTTTTCTTTCCGGGGTGTTGATGACCGTGACGGGCTTGATCTGATTGAGAACTCTGCCCTGAGAAACAAGCATCTTCTTGTATTCGTCATAGGTGCCTGTCTTGAGTCTGACAATCTTCGGATCACCGAGCATACCCCAGCGTCTGTACTTCTCGTACTTTTCGTTGCTCTCTCTGAACAGCTCGTCCATGTCGTGTACCATCTCTTCGGGAATATCGTTTTCGCTGTCAACAAGAAGAACATAATACGGAAGCTGACCGGCTTCGGTGTCTGCCTGACCGTAGAAGCTGTAACCGTTGAAGTCAATGTTGTACTTTTTGCAAAGATTGTCGGCAACAAAGTCAAGCATCTGGGTCGTTGTCTTTTCGTTTGCAAGGTTCAGACCCATGTTCGAACGGTACAGGAACTCGACCTTCGGGGAGTTGTTGTGCATACCGGTGACGTGAATGATGTCAAGAATCCGGTAACGGTAAAGACCGGAGAAGTTCGTGACGATGATTTCGTAGTCCTTGCCGACTTCCAGTTCGCCGATGGTCAGCGGACGCATGTTTTCGTCGGCGTCAACGGGCAGGAATTCATAAACAAGGCTTCTCGGAAGAAGAACATAGTCGGTTGCGTTCAGTTCAACGGGCATGGCCATAAAGCCTTCGGAAGCGGCATAGCCCATGTTGTGAAGCGGAAGGTCGCCGACGTACCGGCGAAGCTTCTGAACATAAACGGAAAGGGTGGAGCCGATCATGCCGTAGCCCCAGCAAAGCTTCGGCCAGATTCTCTTGGCGATCGGCACTTCGGTATCAAAGCCCTTTTCAAACTCCTTACGAAGCTCGGCTGCTCTTTCGGGCATGGGCTTGAGATGACCGTACTTTTTACGAAGCGACTCGGGACATTTGACGCTCGGGTCAAGAGTGCCCTTTTCGATGTCGTTACACACCATTTCCCAATTTTCTTCCATGTATTCGAGCATGGTGGTCAGAAGCGTAATAACCATTGAGCCGAGATAGGTGACATCTCTTTCCATCAAAGCAAAACGAAGCTGGAAATACTGAATGTTGGTGTTTTCCTCGTCCTCGGGATAAAGAATATCAAGCGGCGTGGTTGTGATGTGCTTAAGAAGCGGGGTAATGTATGTAAACGGAATCTGACCCGCGCCGTTGCAGCGCATTCCGTTCGGAAGCGGATGACCATTGAGCGAAATGAGAAGCGGACCCTTCTGACCGGGCAGCTTTTTCATGATGCCGTGCTCTTTGAAGTACTTATTTGCACAGGCAGGCGTCGCCGCAAAGCCCATGCACTGCATGTTCCACAGGTCTCTTGCGGTTTTCGGCTGAAGCTTGGGCTTGCCGACGGAACCGGACGAAGAGCAGTAACGGATAACCTTGCTTGAAGTGATGATGTTCGACTCGTTGTTTTCTACCATACGGTCAATCATCGGAGCGTAGTCCTCAAAGGTGGAAAGGGGAACCTTATCCTGATATTCGCGGATCGAATGAATGTTGGCGAAATCATATTTTTTACCGTATTCGCAATCCTTGTTCTTCTTCAGAATTTTCTGAAGAGTTTCTTCCTGCGTTTTGACCGCTTCGGTGGTGTAATGCTCGAAGCCTTTGAAGACCATGTTTCCGAGAAATACACCGTAATCTGTAAGGAAAGACATATGAACCTCCTGATATTTTATTTTTCAGGCAACTTTACCTGTTTCATACTATAACATAATAGAACACGATTTTCAAGATAAAAATGAATAATCTTGAATAAATTATGAACACACGGTAGTTTTCTTATTTTTTTATTCATTATACACCCATAAAACTACTTTTTCAATAGGTTTTATCAGTTTTTGGAAGAAAACAAAAAATCCGGCAACCTTTCAGTTACCGGATAAAGAATTATGCCTGTGCGGTTTTGTCCTTGCTGATTCTGAAAATATAGCGGAACACGGCGTAAAGCCACTTGAACAGGGTGATGAGCCTTGAACGAAGAGTCGGTGTTTCAGTGGTAATTTCGTCCCAGTTCGAAACGCTGCAGTTTTCGTCGGTCATCGGCAAGATTTTATCCGCCGAGTCATTGTAGACCATAAACTGCGGATAATCCGGCGAATCGTTTACCGAAGTAACCGTGCCCTGACAGATGTCGTGGATCAGATAGTCAACCGAATCGGCCCAGATATTATGTTCAATTCCTTTAATAATCCATACCGTGTCTTTCAGAAGGCTTGTTGAAGCGTCAACCTGTTTGTCGTTGGATATATAACCGGCAAAGCCGAGAGCACTTCTTTCTTCGATGTACTCCTTGCTGAGCGTTTTATTCACTTTAGCCGTTGTTGCGCCGAAAGAAGCCCTTTTCAGCTCGACCAGTCCGTCGGCAAGCTCGTCTGTGCTTTGAACAAACGGATAAAGCTGATAACCGTATTTAGCGACTGCGGCAACATTTTTGCCTTCGTTCTGGCAGTTGGCTATGATTTGCGGAATCTTTGAGCCGACGGTATCGTTGTACCAATTGAGCTTTTCAATCAGTCCGGCATATTCGGTTCTTGTTTCACAGCCTTCCTTGCCGAAAACAAAGTCAAGACAGGCGTCGAAGTCCTCGGTCGCGATGTTGACCCAATAGCCCGGCCATGTGGCATAAATCTTGATTAACAGTCTCGGGACAAGGTTGGTATAGACCTTTTTATAGATGTTCATAATCATGCTGACCGTGACATCTGTGACCCCTGTTTCATTAAGAAGCGCAATGGATGTCCGGATCACTTCGTTGAGAAGAAGCATAACCTCGTCAATGCTGCCCGTTTCGTCATCCTCGGGATTACGCTGATAATGGATATAATCATTCAGGAAGCGTTCAAGTGCCTTGTCGTCGGCATTTAACTTGCCTTGGAAAGCGTCGGTAAGAAGTGCCGTGCCGTTCATAACGCCCGAATCAAATACCACGCTCTTGATATGACCGAGGGAGCCGTATTTTGTAAGGTAAGCCATCAGAAAGCCTGCACCCAGACAGCGTCCGACAAGGGAAACCTGAGAAGCGCCGGTGGATTTCATGACCGTTGTGATGTATGCGTGGAAGTCGTCGATAACCTCCATCGGGGAAAGACGCCAGTCGTAATAATAGGTGTAGTCCGACACGTCAAAGCGTCCGTTCTGCCATGTGGCGGCGTTGAATTTTGAAAAATATGCGTTGTGCTCAATGTCCTCGGCAGAAATGCCGCTGCCGTTTGAGGCCTCGCCGTTTTTGTCAAGCTGTGTTTTTTCGAAAAGAGGCGAAAGCTCATCATAAACCACATCGCAGTAACCGTCCCACTGATCGAAAAGCACACCGTTGATAAAATGCGGAAAGATAATATTCTTTGCCGCTTCAAGAATCTTGTCTTTGCCCTCGTCGCCGTCTCCGAGACTTATGGGCCAGATGACGTTTCCGTCGGCATCAACAATGTCTCTTCCGTCACCTCTGATGATGATAATCGGGGTTTCCTGCCCCGGATAATATGCCGCCGAAGCCGGGACGGCGAAAGACAGCATCAGAGTCAGCACGAGAAAAATTGAGATAAGCTTTTTCATAGATCTCATCCTCCAAACTGTTTACTGTATAGTTAACAAAAATCACAGAATAGCCGTGGATTTTTTGTTACAAATCAACAATAGCACAATTCGCAAAAAATAATTCTGAAATAAAATTATAATACGGATTTATAAAAAATCTGACATTAAATCTGACATCATGTGAGCGCTGACAGGGCCCGGGGCGGAACTCAGATTGTGTATCGGTCGCGTGGCGGTCGCGTGGCGACACCAATGCCGGGGGTCGTGTGACGACGCCAATGCCGGGGTACACGGTGCTTAACGAAAACTGAGTGCCCGAGCAGTGGGTTAGGCGATATTCCTTGTTAATGGTTAGTTTGTACTTTTGGATTTAGCTTCTTCTATATCTTTCCCTTTGCGCTAATGCCGCGCGGGCACATACCAAGCAGAAGAAACTACTTTCACGGGAAGAAAGTCCGATCAAGCTGAAACTCAGGCGGCGATGATGCCGTCTAACGGCCTGACCAAAGCGTCAGAAAGTATGCAAAGAACGCTTTTCGTAACAGGACAACACTAAGTGTGGTCGCACTTTTGTGTTGAGGGTGATTTGTTCTCTACTATGTTTGAAGTACTAAAAGTTGATTTGCTGATACTTTGTCTTACTTTTGGTTT
>JBJFHV010000506.1:0-5207 GCA_051894015.1 Acutalibacteraceae bacterium
CCGGTTTACACATGGAAAAGAAAGACCGTCACTAACTTTGTTTCAAAACCGCTTTTGGTCAAGATGTTTGAAAACGGCAAAAAGATCTATGACTGTCCCGAAATTGAGGACAGCAGAACCTACTGCCGCAAGCAGGTTGACGAAACACTTTGGGACGAAATCAAGCGTTTTGAAAATCCGCATAAATATTATGTTGACCTTTCACAGGCGCTTTGGAACGAAAAAGACAAGCTTCTGAAAGCGCACGCCGGCAAATAATGAGAACGCTCAGCTTCTTGGTTCCGCAAGAGTATGACGGAAAAAAGCTTCTTGCCTTCTTAAGGGGAAACGCGCATCTTTCGCTGAAGCTTACCCGATCACTCAAGCGTGTCGAAAACGGCATTTTAATCAACGGTGAACACGCGCGGACAATTGATATGATAAAAACCGGAGATACTGTTACCGTCAATATACCCGACGACGGTGTCTCGAGTATTCCGTGTGAGCTGATGCCCGAGGTAATTTATGAGGACAGCGATCTGCTGATTGTCAACAAGCCCGCCATGCTTCCGATTCACGAATCCCATAACCATCAGGGCGATACTCTTGCCAACAGCGTCGCCGGTTATCTGCGGAAAAAGGGCATGACCTGCTCCTTCCGGGCAGTCGGCCGGCTCGACAAAGGGACAAGCGGACTGGTTGTCTGTGCCCTCAATTCCCATGCCGCCGGCAGACTCAGCGGAAAAATTCAAAAGCGTTATCTTGCCATAGCGTGCGGCGAATTCAAGGGCAGCGGAACGATTGACGCTCCGATTTACCGTCCCGACCCGATCAAAACAATCCGAGCCGTTGACGAACGGGGCGACAAAGCCGTCACGCATTGGAAATGTATCAAAACCGACGGTGTTCTTTCGCTTTTAAGCATCAAACTTGAGACCGGCAGAACGCATCAGATACGGGTACATTTTTCATCGCTCGGCGCACCGCTTGTCGGCGATACCATGTACGGCAAGCCCGACGAAAGGATCGCCCATCAGGCGCTGCATTGCTGTGAGCTAACACTGACCCATCCGGTGACGGGCGAAGTCATCTCCTGTAAAGCACCGATGCCGGATGAAATGGAAAAAATCGCCGATTCAATTCAATAAGGAAGCGACAAGGCACTGCATTTTTGCAGTGCCTTGTTCTTGTTATTTTAAAGATATTACTCATCCGCTTTCTGAACCATCACGAAGCAGACAGCTACAAAGCCTCCGTCCTCGGTCGTTACGGTGATCAGGGCCGTACCCTCACCGACGGCTTTTACCAGGCCGTTTTCGTCAACTTCGGCAACCGATCTGTCGCTTGTTGTCCATGTGACCGCTTGGTTGCTCGCTCCTTCGGGTCCGACTACAGCGGTCAGCTTTTCCTCCTGACCGATTGAAAGCGTTATTTCGTTTTTGTTAAGAGCAACACTTCCCGCGGCTCTCAATACATTGATCTCACACCGGGCAAATACGCTCTCGTCCTTAGCACTTCTGGCAGTAATTGTTGCCTTGCCGAGCGATACCGCAGTGATGACGCCGTCTTTTACACAGGCGATCCTTTCATCTGAGGTTTCCCAGATAAGTTCCTTTTCCGTCGTTGAAAGCGGCAGGAAAGAAGCCGTAAGAGTTGCCGTTCCGCCTTCGGTCAATGTTACGTTCTGTTCACTGAGCGTAATTGACTTCGGCTTTTGTGTAACAGTCACATTACAAACGGCTTTGTTTCCGCCTTCATCAGTCGTTGCGACAATGGCTGCGGTTCCGGCGCCCTTTGCCGTGACGGTTCCGCTTTCGTCAACAACAGCAACATCTTTATCGCTTGTTGTCCAGCTGAGCGTTTTATAGGTCGCGTCCTCGGGAAGAACCTTGGCCGAAAGAGTAAACGATTCTCCGTTTTCGAGCGTAATTTCCGTCTGCTCGATGACAACGGATTGCGTTTTACGGCTGACCTTTACGGTGCAGCTTGTGCTCTTTCCGCTGTCGTTTGCCGTAGCGGTGATTACAGCAGTGCCGACCGATTTTGCCGTAATTCTGCCGTTTTCTACCGTAGCAATATCACTGTTGCTGCTAGTCCATTTTACGGAAGTATCGGTAACGTCCTGCGGTGTGAACAGACAGGAAACGGTAACCGACTCGTTTTCCCAAAGCTCGATCTGAGCAATATCAAGCTGAATATCTGTGCTTGTTACTTCAACGGTGACCGCACACTGTGCACAGACGTCGCGGTTCGATGACTGAGCGGTGATCACAGCTTGTCCGCCCTTTTTCGCCGTTATGGTTCCGTTGTCGCTGACCTGACAAATTTCGGGCGCACTGCTGATCCATGTGATCGAAGTATCGCTTGCATCCGCCGGATAAGCGGAGGCGGTCAGTTCAAATGTATCGCCTTTTTCGAGGCTTAACTGCTTATTGCTGATATTGACCGACGTAACGGGTCTGATGACCTGAACAGCGCATTGAGCGACAGTGAAGCCGTCGGCGGAAGAAACCGTTATCTGACATTCGCCTTTTGCAACAGCCGTCACTTTGCCTGTTTCATCGACTGTTGCGACCTTATCGTCGGTACTCGACCAAACGATCGCTTTATTCAATGCGTTGTCGGGAAGAACCGAAGCGGTAAGTGTAATCTCTCCGTTTTCGTTGAGCGTTACGCTTTCGGTGTCAAGCAGGATTTCGGTTACCTGCTGATTGACGGTAAGAGTAAACCTGCCTGAGACCTTTTTATCAAAGGAATAAGCAATGATATTGACTGTTCCTGCTTTGCCTGCGGTTACGACGCCGTTTTCAACCGTTGCGATCTGTTCATCTTCGGACTCCCAGATCACTGTTTTGTTGGTTGCGTCCTCGGGACTGACCTGGGCTTGAAGCGTCATTGTCTGTCCGACCCAAAGCTGTGTGCTGTCGCCTCTCACTTCGATTGCGCTGACAGGCTCATAAACCTCAACTTCAACTTCGGACTCAGCATCGCCGATTACAGCCTTGCAGACAATCGTTGTCTTGCCGGCTTTTACCGCCGTAATGACGCCGTTTTCGTCAACTTCGGCAATATCCTCGTTTTCGCTTGTCCATGTGACATTTTTATTGAAAGTATCTGCAGGGAGAACCGTCGGGATCACCGTCGCTTTTTCTCCTCTTGCAAGAGACAGTTCAGAAGCGTTCAGCTCTATTTTTTCAGCCGTGACATTTACCGTGACATGACACACGGCAAGATAATGACCGTCTGCCGTTTCGGCGGAAATCAACGCGGTTCCTCCGCTGATACCCTTGATGCTGCCTTTTTCGTCAACTTGGGCAACACTTTCATCGCTGCTTTGGAAAGTAACTCGCTTATCGGAGGCATTTTCCGGAGAAACAACAGCCTCAAGAGAAACGCTTTGACCGGTATAAACCGAAAGCTCCGTTGAAGAAAGACTGATGCCGGTGACGGGTTGAGTAACCACAACCTTACAGCTTGCGGTAAATCCGCCGTCAACGCTCTCGACGGTGATAACGGTTTCGCCTCTTCCGACTGCCGTAACCATACCGTTTTCAACCGAGGCAACAGTAGGATCTTCGCTCTCCCAGATCATGCTCTTGTCATAGCTGTTTTCGGGCGTAACCAAAACGGTAAGCTGATGGGTTTCGCCGCGTTTAAGATTGATTGTATTTTCGCTGAGACTGATTGCCGAAACATAGGCCCTTACGGTGATTTTACAAGTGTCGGTAAATCCGCCGTCGGCAGTTTTGACGGTGATTGTCGCCGTCCCGACCTTGAGTGCGGTAACGACTCCGTTAGCTTCAGCCTTTGCGACGGTGCTGTCACTGCTTATGAAGCTGACACTCTTATTCGTTGCATCAGCCGGCAGTACAGACGCATTGACCGTCACGCTTTCGCCGATATACAAAATCTTTTCCTTGACATCGAGAGAAACACCCGTTACGCTCTCGTATACCGTTACGGTGCAGGAGGCTTTTTTGGCTTCGTCTGTGGTGACAACCGTGATTGTCGCCTCACCGACTGCCTTGGCTGTGATTTCACCCGAAGCCGATACGGAAACGATGTCCGCATCAGAGGTTTCCCACTGAACGCTCTTATCGTAAGCATCCGACGGAAGAACCGAACACGTAAGTTTCTGTGTTTTGCCGTGGCTTAACATGATTTTGCTGTCACTGAGCTTTACCGATGAAACATGAGCTCTGACGGTGATTTTGCACGTATCGGTAAATCCTCCGTCAGCGGTCTTAACGGTAATAGTCGCCGTACCGACCTTTAATGCCGTAATTTTTCCGTTTGAGCCGACATTGGCAACCGAAGCGTCACTGCTTACGAAGCTTACACCTTTATTGCTTGCATCGGACGGTGAAACAACAGCGTTTACCGTCACGCTTTCCCCGATATACAAAATCTTTTCCTTAATATCGAGGGCAACACCCGTTACACTTTCATATACGTTGATAACACAGGAGGCTTTCTTTGCGCCGTCTGCGGTAACAGCCGTAACGGTTGCCGCGCCGACTGCTTTGGCAACAATTTCGCCTGAAACCGAAACCGTTACGACTTTCGGATCAGAACTTGTCCATTTTACGGTCTTATCGGAAGCATCGGACGGAAGAACCGTTGCAACAAGCTTTGTTTCGGTTCCTCTCGGAACAACAAGGCTTGTTTTATTCAGACTTATTGACGTGACGTGCTGAAGAACCGTCACTTTACAGGTGTCCTTGAAGCCGCCGTCTACCGTTGTAACCGTAATAACGGCCGTGCCGGCTTTTACCGCCTTGACATTTCCCGATTCATCAACCGAGGCAATATTTTTATTGCTCGACGACCAGGTCACCTTTTTATTGGACGCATCGGACGGAAGAACCGAAGCGCTGAGCTTCACGGATGAACCGGTATAAACCGAAACAGCTGTCTTATTCAGACTTACGGAAGAAACAGATTTCAAAACCGTTACCGTACAAGTACAGGTAAGTCCGTTTGAAGTCTTTGCGGTAATCGTTGCCTTGCCGCCGCCTACTGCGGTGATCTTGCCGGCAGAGCTGACAACAGCCACCTTTTCGTTCGAGGACGTCCACTTTATGGTTTTATTCGTTGTGTTGCTCGGAGAAATTGAAGAAGTGAGCGTATAGGTCTTTCCGGCGTAAAGAGTAAGGCTCGTTTTGCTGATTTTCAGCGAGGTTGCCGGAATTTCAACGCTGACCGTGCATTTCGCTTTCAGTCCGCCG
>JBJFHV010000507.1:0-5168 GCA_051894015.1 Acutalibacteraceae bacterium
AGCGTTTCCTCAAGGATTTCGTCTTTTTTCATTATTGCCGCCTCCCCATAAAAATATTTAACAGTGTTAAGCAAATATTTAACACTGTTAAGAACTATATCACATGCATAATTAAAAATCAATGAAATAAAAATTAAAAATAATAAAACTGCACAAATTAAACCTTGCGTATTTGTGCAGTTTTATTAAAGGTAAGTGCCTGTATTTCAGAAAAAAGCAGTATATTACACAAACAGCGGACGAAACCCGAGGAAAAGGACATCGAATGTGGAGTATACTGTTCGGAATGCGAATTTACGGCAGCGCAAATGACCGCCCTGCCGAAAAACGCCTCTGATTTATCCGGCAGGAGGCCTTTCGCAAAACCGATAGAACCGATTCATACTAATCATTATATTTCTATTACCGGAAGGTGTGACTGATTTTTTTAAAGCTCGCGTTTGAACGCAAGACCGATAAAACCGTCCGAACAATAGGTTGCCATACAGCATCCGGCCTCAGTTACCGTGATATATTTTGCACAGGAAATTTCTTTTATATAAGTGCATAGCTCGTCGGTTTCCTTTTGTCCGATACCGCAGACGGATAAAATGATGCATTCGCTTCCGCCGTCTCCGAGGGCTTCCAGTTTCCGGCTGAGAAACTTTCTGCGGGCGCTTTCAAGACTGCCCTTGTGTTTTTCTCCCAAGGTTATTGTGCCGTCCGTAATATCAATCGTGGGAGAAAAACCGAAAAGTGACGAACCGGTTTTTTCAAGTGCCGTGCACAGTCCGCTTTTGTAAAGAAGCTGTGCGTCACCGGCAAGAAAGCTTGTGTCAATCTGTTTTTTCAGCGCTTCGATGCCCGAAACAATTTCGTCTGCGCTTTTTTCCTCCAGTCTCATTCTTGACGCCTCGAGACATAACAGCATAAGACCTGCCGATACGGTTCCCGAGTCAATGACGTGAACGTTTGAGAAAGCGTTGGCGGCAAAGCAGGCGTTTTCATAGCACGGAAAAAGCTTGCCCGACGGACAGACGTGAATAACGTCATAGCCCTTTTCAATAAGAGAAGAAAAAACAAGCTTATATTCCTGGGCGGAAACCGCCGTCGCCTTCGGTGCGCTTCCGGTTTCCTCATACCGCTGAAGCATACGGTTCGGTGTGATGTCGATGCCGTCCTTGAACTGACTTTCGCCCGAAAGAATCACCATCGGTATGATATGAATGTCATATTCTTTTGCAAGCGGCTTTTCAATGTCGGCGGCGCTGTCGGTTGTAATCGCAATTTTCGTTTTCATAGCTGTAAGAGGCAGTCAAAAATCGGACTGCTGTTCCTTTCTTGAATTTTTTATAGACAGACCTTGTCTGTTTGTTTCATTTCAATTTATATTTTGTCCGAAAAATTGTAAAACTTTCATAAAACTATTGAAAATTCAGGAAAAAAATAGTAATATAATAATGTAATCAGATAAAGAAAGGACTGATAGCAATGTGGCAATTGAAAAAGGCATATTACAGAGCCTTTCAGAAAGTCATGAAAATTGCGATGTATGCTTTTGACTGGTCCGAGCCTCTTTTACTCGAAGGCCCCGGAGCAATCAAAAAACTTCCCGACCTCATCAAGTCAAAAGGACTCAAGAACGTACTCATCGTTACTGATAAAGGCCTTATGAGCCTTCATATACTTGACGGACTTTTTGCAAAGCTTGAGGAAACGGGCATCGAATATGTCGTTTACGACGGCACACAGCCGAACCCGACGATCGATAATATCGAAGACGCACGTCAGCTCTACCTTGACAATAACTGCGAGGGTGTCATCGCTTTCGGCGGCGGATCCCCGATGGACTGCGCAAAGGCTACCGCAGCAAGAGTGACCAATCCGAAACTCTCCGTCAGAAAGATGAGAGGTGTATTGAAGCTTCACCATAAGCTTCCGCCGCTCTTCGCCGTTCCGACAACGGCCGGCACCGGCTCGGAAACCACACTGGCCGCCGTTGTTACCGACCCGACGACTCACGAGAAGAACGCGATCAACGATCCGAGACTTCGTCCGAAATATGCCGTTCTTGATCCTGAGCTTACGTTGGGACTTCCGCCTCACATCACTTCCACAACGGGCATGGACGCACTGACCCATGCAGTTGAGGCTTATATCGGTAAAAGCAACGTCAAATCAACCGAGCATTACGCTGAGCTTGCAACAAGACTCATTTACGCAAATATTGAAGAAGTATACAACAACGGCAAGAATATCGAAGCCAGAAACGCTATGCTGAAGGCTTCCTATTACGCCGGAATGGCTTTCACAAGAGCCTATGTCGGTTACGTTCATGCCATTGCGCATAACCTCGGCGGCTTCTACGGGGTACCGCACGGACTTGCCAACGCCATTATACTTCCCTATGTTCTCGAATATTACGGTGAAACGGCTCACGCAAGACTTGCCAAGCTTGCGGTTATTTCCGGTGTAAAAACCGACGGAACCGATGCCGAAAAGGCGGAAGCCTTTATTGAGTCGATCAAGCAGCTCAACCGCAATATGAACATCCCCGACAAGTTTGATATGATAAAGGAAGAGGATATTCCGACAATCGTCAAACGTGCGCTGAAAGAGGGCAACCCGCTTTATCCCGTACCGAAGATTATGGACGAAGCGGACTGCGAGGCTGTCATCAGAAGAATGATGAAATAACTTTGCAATATGCCTTAAAAACTGAAAATGACGAAAACTGCCGTTTCTAGTAAGCGGCAGTTTTTTTGCGGCATTTGTTCGCATTTTTTGATGAAAAATACGGATTATTTTGTTGACAAGTGTCTTTTCGTGTCCTTTTGTTGTCCTTTGCGTGATATAATACAGTATAATGCAAAAACTATGGGTGAAATTTCGACAAAATCTGACATGGGGAATCGGACTTTTTTAGCAAAGTGACGAGTTTTGTTTAATATTCTGTTTCCAAATTAATTTCACCGGGGATTGTAATATGATTTGTTCATAAAAATTATAAGGGAAAGTAGGCTCTGAATTTTTTTGTTTTGTGAAAGTTCTTCACTTCCCCTTGTTTCGATAACTTGATTTCAGGAGGTTGATAAAATGAAAATGAAAAAAGTTGTGTCGCTTTTTCTTGTTCTCTTGATGACGCTTTCGGTCATACCGACAAGCGTGTTTACCCTGCCCGCTGCGGCGGTCCAAAGCGACGCATACGCGACGATTATCACGGGTTCGGACTATCAGGACAGCAGCGTGCGCCAGACGAATGTTACCGCATTGCTTGCTCAGATTAAAGCAGGCGGATACACGAATACCCCCGACGGCGTGTTTTTCGGCGGCGACTATTCCAACTCGTCGATGAACACGGACGCGACCGAGGGAACGACCGAGCTGATGGGTCTGATTACGGACGCTTATCCCGATTTCAATACGGATAACGCCGTATTCATTCAGGGTAACCATGATGCGCAGACAGGATATGTTGCGGCTCCCTATGAGCATGAATTCCCGGATTATATCACGTATGCTTTTAATGAGGATATTTTCCCCAGCTATCAGAGCCAGGGAACTGTGGAGGATCTTGCACAAAGGCTTCAGACTTATCTTTCCGGACTGATTTCTTCGGGAGATACAAGACCGGTTTTCATTCTGTCTCACGTTCCGCTTCATGCCTCCGACCGTAAGGATAACACCTATGCAAAGCTTATTGTTGATGTACTGAACGAAGCCGCAAAAAGCCTTGACATTGTCTTTATGTTCGGTCACAACCATTCAAGTGCATTCGATGATTATATCGGCGGCGCGGTTAACTATATTGCAAAAGGTGAAGATCTGAGAGTTTATAATTTAGGCTCGGAAACAGAGTATACCGAAAGCCCGATCAACTTCACCTACATGAACTACGGTTATGTAGGTTATTCGGGAAACGCCGACAGCGATACATCAACAAGCACCCTTACCATGGGGGTTTTTGAGCTGTGTCCGAATACGATTGAAATTTCAAGATATTCCAAGGCCGGTCTTTATACAACCGAAACCATCAACCTCATCAATCCCAAGGTTACCGAACCTTATGTCAAACTCAGCGGCAACACCGCCGTGACACAGGGTGACGGCGACACCGTTATCGCAAAGGTGCAGAACTTCACAAACCCGACCTACACCTGGACGTCGAGCAACCCCGACGCCGTGAAGGTATCGGGTACCGGCAAGAGTGCACAGCTGATTTATGCTGCTCCGGGCACTTCGACAATCACCCTTACCGTAACCGGAGAGGACGGAACCACCGTTTCGGACAGCTACGAGGTCACGGTCAGCGGAGCGCAGACGACAACAGAGACTGTTTTGATTCAGGAAGCCCGGGATTGGACAACATATAATCTTGTTTCTGCTCCGACCGCGGATAACGGTAAGAAATATGTCATTGCTTCAAGCAATACAGCCGGAACAACAAAAGCAATGGGCGATACAATTTCAAGCAACAAGCTCAGTTCTGTTGATGTTACGGTAGTAAACGGTGACATTCAGTATATTGAAGATCCGTCTACAAGTGCACTATGGACAGTAACGACAAACAGTAACGGCGGATATACGTTAACGAATACTTCTGTCAGCAGAAATCTTCGTGCATCCGGTTCAACCAAACTTGCAGTGGGTACCGCTACAACAAATGAATATGCATGGCAATATACAAACAACAGACTGTATAACAGCAGAAGAGGTTGTTATGTCAATCTTTCCTCGACTCAGTATGTCGCGAATACCTCGGCAAGCGGCAATCTCTATTTTTACGAAGAAACGGCAAACCATACCGATGCCGTTTACGAAGAACAGACAACGACAATTCCCCTCGAGTATTCTCCGGCTTCAACCTTTACCAAGGGCGGACTTGACGCCGACGGAAAGACATACCGATACTATGAAATCACTCCGGGTGACACCGTAATGCTCGGCGCTTCGTTCTCCGGCTTCGGAGATCATTCTGCTGATGTCACCGTTACCTGGGCAAGCTCGGACGACTCCGTTGCTTCCGTTGACAACGGCGTTGTTACCTTTAAGGCGAGCGGCGAAGCTACCATCAGCTATACGGTGACGGACGGGACGACAACGCTTACCAAGAGCGCGAAATTCGTCATCAGCCGCGGCCAGAAACCGATTTATACCTTCAAGCTTGCCGATACGCTTGAGGACGGCAA
>JBJFHV010000508.1:0-5134 GCA_051894015.1 Acutalibacteraceae bacterium
ATCAAGCTTAGTGCAGATCAGCCCTGCGTGATTTTCGGTTCAGGCAAAACATTCGGACTGATTCAGATCGGCAATCAATCCTCTGTCGATATCAAGGCCGGCAGTGAGATGACGTTGAAAGATTCTTCGGGCAATGTTCTTTACAGCGCAACAACGCCCGTTAAGACGCGCTATGTGGTCTTTTCTTCTCCGGATTTAACTTCAGACAGTACCTATAATCTGTATTCCGACAACACAAGCGTAGCTTCTGCAACAGCTCAGACCGGTTCCGTCTCAAGTGGCAGACCGGGCGGACGCCCCGGAAATGCTGATGGCTGCACATGCCTGTGTCATTCTACGGGTTTCGGTGCGATTATATGGAAAATCCTGAATGTCTTCTTTAAGATTTTCGGCATCAATCAGACCTGTGCCTGCGGTGTGTCTCATTATTGATTTGTGATAAGAATATCTTTTTAGACATTTTGAAAAGCTTCAACAACAAAAATCGGTGGGATTGATTTCCCACCGATTTTGCTATATAAAATCACTGCCTGCGTTTTGTTCTAAAAATAAGAACTGCTCTTTAGAAATGTCTGTAATTTCGTCGGTATTTTCTTTTCTTCTGCCTGAAGCCACGCCGTCAGCATGCTGATTGTAATACCGGTACGAACTGCCATAAAATATCGTGCATGAGATTTTTCGAAATAGGGAAGCTCACCGAAGTGATCTTCCAAAATCTGTGCATTTTTCATATGGCAGGCATAAAGACTATCTTGTCTGTTGATTATAAGAAGTTCCGGAATATCACTGTTTTGAATCAAGTATGAAAAATAATGCCGTGCAAGGTCGATTTCGTCAGGAAAAGCATTAGGCTCAAAGCTTCCCAAGACTTCCCGAAAGCAGGAATCACACTTCCAGAAAAGGACATCGGCAAGATTGTCAAAACAACGGTAAATATGCTTCTTGCAACATAAAAAGAGATTTACTGTTATATAGTGCTAACAATAAGCGGGATATCATTGAACTGCGTTATTTTTAGAGTGTTCTTCGATAAAAACAGTCAAATTTATTAAAAATTGTTAATTTTTCTACAGATTTGCTTTATTTATCTATTGACATTATTTAACAAATGGTTCATAATAATTTTAGCTTTGGCTTTATTGCCTCGCGTTAGTTCAGCTATATATTATATTATATTTATATTATATATGGAAGGTGCGGATTATGAACAAAAGATCTTTTCACAAAAACAGTGCGTTCAAAAAGCTCACGGCGATGCTTATGTGCATACTGATGATTATGTCGGTTGTTCCTGCCGGAATGGGCATACTTGCCGCAAGCGCTTCATCGGGTTCAAGGGCGAGTGCGGCTTCTGAGCCAAGACTGGATTTGAACTTCAATAAAAACTGGAAGTTTAATCTTGGTGAAAACGGCGGAGCGCAGGCAAAGGCCTTTGACGACAGCACATGGGAAAGCGTGCAGCTTCCTCATGACTTCAGCATCAGTCAGGACTTTTCCAATACCGATACCGAAGTCGAATCCGGTAATCTGCCGGGCGGCACAGGCTGGTACAGAAAGATGTTTACAATGCCTGAGGAATATGCCGGCAAAGAGGTCATTCTGAACTTCGACGGAGCATATAACAATGCATATGTTTATGTTAACGGACAGCTTGTTTGTGAAAATCATTACGGCTACAATTCATTTTCGGTAAATATCAGCGATTACATTGTCTGCAACGGCAGTACATGGAATATCGTTGCCGTTAAGGTTGTCAGCGAAATGTCTTCAAGCCGCTGGTATCCGGGCTCCGGCCTTACCCGTGACGTCACTATGACGATCGTAAACCCCGTTCACGTTTCGCTTTACGGTACGCAGGTTACAACCGAAAATAATACGACAATGAACGCTGTCGTAACGGTTCAGAACGAATCGACTTCGGCTTCCAGTGTAACCCTTAAAAATGAAATTCTTGATGCAAGCGATAATGTTGTTGTTTCTGATTCTCAAAGTGTGGCTGTTTCGGCTTCGTCGAGCACAGACGCGAATGTTTCCATGACCGTTACAAGCCCGAATTTATGGGATATTGATACGCCGTATCTTTATACGCTCAGAACCACTATCCTTGACGCCGACGGAAACGAATTAGACGTTTACGATACCGAGTTCGGTTTCAGAACGATCAACTGGGATGCGACCTCGGGCTTCTCACTTAACGGCACGCCCGTAAAAATCAAGGGTATGTGTATGCACCACGACCAGGGTGCATTGGGCGCCGCTCAGGAATATGATGCCATTTACAGACAGATAAAAATCCTTAAAGATATGGGCTGTAATGCGATCCGTACCAGCCATAATATCCCGTCAAGAGTTGTGCTTGAAATCTGCAATGAACTTGGTATGCTCGTTATGGAGGAATTCTTTGACGGATGGGATTCCTATAAAAACGGAAATACAAACGACTTCAGCAAATATTTCAGTGTAAATCTTGAAGCATCCAATAAGGTCATCGGCGGCTCATCGAGTATGACATGGGCACAGTTCGCTCTGACGCAGGCTGTCAAGCGTGACCGCAACGATCCGTGTATCATTCTCTGGTCGTGTGCTAACGAGCTTGGTCATGGCTCTTCAAGTGCAAACTATATGACGATCGCCGCCCAGATCAACAGTTGGCTTGACGCTCTTGATCCGACAAGACCGATTACACAGGGCAATAACCAAAGTTCACTTATGAACGTCGATACATACATGGATGTTATTGGCGGAAACTACTTCGCGAATTCTTGGGAAAATTTAAAGAACAACGGAACACTTACTAAGCCCTTTGTCGGAACAGAAACCGTTTCGGCGATCACAACCCGAGGCGTTTATTCTTATCGCGGCGATTATGACGGCGGAAAGCTTGGCAATGAGGACTACACGCTTTATTCCTACGATAATTCAGCCGTTACCTGGGGTAACACAGCCGCATTCAACTGGTATTATGCGGCAAAGAACGATTGGTTTTCCGGTGAATTTGTATGGACCGGCTTTGACTATATCGGTGAGCCGACTCCTTGGTACAGCAGTTCAGCCGGTACCTCAACCGTGCCCAACAGCTCCTATTTCGGCGTTATTGATACCGCCGGGTTCCCGAAGGATCAGTATTATCTTTACAGAAGCTGGTGGCAGACAAAGGACACAACGCTTCATCTTCTTCCGGGAACATGGGACAGCAGTAACCTTTATCTGAATAACAATTACGCTTATGTCAATGTTTATTCTAACGCTGACCATATTGAGCTTTATCTCAATGACACGCTGATCGGAACAGCGCAGTCAACAACCAATACGACATCTCCCAATAACTTCCAATATAAAACTTGGACTGAAACAGTTGTTGATTCAAATTATTGCAACACCAACAAAATTTACAGCGGCACGGGTAGTAATCTTTACGCTCAGTTTGGCGTCAAATATACTGCCGGAACGCTCAGCGTAAAAGCTTATGACGCAAACAACAACGAAATCACCGATACCGTCGGAACCAAGAGCGTAAGCTCAGGCACGACGGCGGCTAAAATCGTTTCCAAGGTCTGGGGCGAGAACAAAGACAATTTCACCGCCGACTCTGACAGCTTTGCTTACATCGAATTTGAAGCAGTTGACGCAAACGGCAACTTTGTCAATGATTACAACGGCACACTGAATGTCAGCGTCAATGAGAACGGTGAAATTGTCGGTGTTGACAACGGTTTCCAGGGAACCACCGCAAAATTCCAGCAGTCGTCTGTTCTGACTTCTGCCACAACCGCAACCATTCAGATGTTCAACGGCCGTGCTCTTGCAATTGTAAGAACAAACGAAACGCCGACGGACGATATTGCCGTAACTGCAACAACAAGTGATTCTCTCCCCGTTGTTGGCTCCACCTTTACCTCTCGTGCCGAAGCAGGAGACGAGCTTTCCGATGAATTTGAAGAAGTCATTCTTCAAAGCGATCAGTCGTATATTGCTTCTCAGTATGATGAATACGAAATGTATAAGGCGCAGATTGACGCACTCGAAGAGATCACCACTGAGGTTCAGTATGTTCTCTATTCGGTTCAGGACACCGGAAGCGGCGTTGATTATCTTCCTTCGGGCGCTTATATCATCACCGGTGTGGCAACGAACAGCAATGCAAAGGGTGTTATGTCAAACGATGAGTTGACTTCCGGCTCGCAACAAGGCTTCTCCTCGGATGGTTCAACAGGTACGCCTGCCGCTGATTCTCCTACATGGTATTTCGAAAGACTCAGTAACGGAAAATACTATATATACTATTTTGAAGCGAATCAGAAATGGTATATGAATCTCGGTACAACCACCGCTTCTCTTACAAAGAGCCAGACACCGCAGGAGCTAACCGTTACCGTCAGCAGCAGTAACAGTACCGTAACAATCGGCAACGGCTCACAGTATGTAAACTATTACGGTTCAAATCCCCAAAACTTTGTTTCATCGTGGTCCGACGGAACATCTTTGACGCTTTATACCACCGACGGTACAACGGTGACGGCATGGGATAAGGACACAGCAATTCCTGTTATCGAGGACGGCGTTTATATTATCACGAACTTATATAACAGCACGCTTTACGTTGTTTCCGGCTCTCTTAAGAGCGGTACGACGAATAAGATCAGCCATACTACCGGTACGCTTACCGACAACGGCAATGTTCTTGATACGGACGCTGCGAATGAATATACCTTTACGAATACCGGCGATTCTGCTTATTCCTATTATATTATGAATTCCTCCGGTCAGTATCTGAATATCGGTACAAGTAACACCACCATTTCTTTCTCCGATAATCCTCAGGCTCTTACGGTTGCTGTTCTCAGCGACGGAAGAATCGGTATTTATAACGGCGGCAGTCAGTTCCTTGATAATTACAGCAACGATGGTGCGTTCTCCTCGTGGACGAGTACGGTTGAAGGGCTTTCCGAGAACAGAAAGATGACCCTTTACTCAAAGCAGAACGCGACAGCGGCATCTTCTGAGCAGGGTGAGCTTTACAATGCTTTGAACGACGCGGCTACCTATGCACCCGGAACCTACGATGCCGAAACCTATAATATTTTACTTGCCGCAATGGCAGACGGTCTCAGCGTTTTTAACAATGGTGAATTAA
>JBJFHV010000509.1:0-5125 GCA_051894015.1 Acutalibacteraceae bacterium
CGTCGGTTTGTAATGCCTGCGAAAGTCTTGTGATTCACGAAAAAGTGGCAAGAGACGTTCTGCCGATGATTAAAAAAGAGCTTGACAAGGCGGATGTGCTCATTCATGCGGACGAAGAGACCTCAAAAATCATTCCCGACACCGTAAAAGCGACCGGGGACGATTTTGCAAAAGAGTACCTCGGCTATGAAATCAGCGTGAAAATCGTTTCGGATATCGACGAAGCGATCGAACATATCACAAAGTATTCGACCGGGCACAGCGAAAGCATTATTACGGAAAACTATGATCGTGCAAGGCTGTTTACTGCCCGGATTGACTCGGCGGCTGTTTACGTCAACGCTTCGACCCGCTTTACCGACGGCGGAGAATTCGGCTTCGGGGCAGAAATCGGAATTTCGACCCAGAAGCTTCACGCAAGAGGACCGCTCGGTTTAAAGGAGCTTACAACGAGCAAATACATTATTTTCGGAAACGGACAGATCCGTTAAAGGAGGAGCACTATGGAAGAAAAGAAAGGCAGTAAGGCACTGAATTTTGTTGTCGGAACGGTTGTGATTATTCTTGTAATTGCCGGAATCGTGAGCATCATCGGTTCGGTTGCCGGTAAGATCCGCTCTTCCGATAAGTCTCAGAACTTTGAGGAATATGAAAGCTTTATCAGCCCGTTTATTATGAACGATCCGAACACCTTTGACGACGTTTCGAAAGCCAATCAGGAACAGCTGATCGCCATTTCCGTCTGGTCGATTTTACAAAACAATCCCGAACCGGACAAATATGAGTATTCCGACGGAGATATGCTCATTCCGCAAACGGAGGTTGAGCAATCATTTAAAAGGCTGTTCGGAAATGAAACAAAGATCGTGCACACAACGGTTGACGGCGGCGGAATTGAGTTTCAGTACAGCGAAAAAAAGAAGTGTTATGTAATCCCGATAACGGGAATTGCGCCGATTTATACCCCGAAGGTCATCCGCGCAGACGAAAAGTCGGGCTCCGTCATTCTCACGGTCGGTTATCTTGCAAGTGAGGACTGGGTGATGGACGAAAACGGAAATATGACGCAGCCGGAACCTTCAAAATATATGAAGGTCACGCTTCGCAGCAACAGTGACGGAACATATTATATTTCTGCGCTTCAGTCAACGGATCAATCAGAAATCGTAACCGAAAAGAAATAAAGGAGGCTTATTTTATGCATTTGCAGGAATCGGGCGAAATGTATCTTGAAACAATCCTTATTCTTTCAAAGCACAGTCAGTCTGTCCGTTCGATTGATGTCGGCGAATACATGGGTTATTCCAAGCCGAGTGTCAGCCGTGCGGTCGGTCTTTTAAAAAACGCAGGGTATATTATCGTTGAAAAGGACGGAAGTCTGATACTGACCGAGAGCGGACGCAGGATCGCCGAAAATATTTATGAAAAGCATACGACGCTGACAACGTTTTTAAAAACGCTCGGGGTGGATGAAAAAACCGCTTCCGATGACGCTTGTAAAATCGAACATGTCATCAGCGATACTTCGTTTGAAGCGATCAAAAAGCTTGCTGACAAAATTGACGGATAAAAGAAAAGGCCTGATGAACGGTTCATCAGGCTTTTTTTAGGCAATCTCTAAAAACATCCCGGCATTCGTCATAGCGCACAACTAATGCCGTCTTTGTCGTTAAAAATCCGACATCATTTGAGAACTATGCCGAATGCCTTGAGTTTTTAGATCTTGCCTTTGCTATGTTTAAAATTATGCGTTTTCCTTTTTCTTGTGGAAGAGAATCTTGTCGACCGGGAAGTAGAGGAAAAACTGAACTGCGCCGCAAACCGCGCCGGAAATAGCGATCGCCGAATCGTGCAGTCCTTTTGCGGTCAGTGCATTGACAAGAACCGGCTGAAGCCACGCCGAAAAAGCAATCAGGGCAATGGTAAAGACAATGTAGATCGGTAAAACGACCGCGGTGTTGGCGTCGGAATTGAAGGTCTTTTCCTTGTTGATGAAGAAAGAGACGATCTGAGCGATGATGTTACTTGCCGTCAGCGCGATAAAAAGGCCGAGTCCCGTTGTTGCCATACCCGCTTTTGCGGCGGCTTCGGAAGAGTAAAAAAGAAACTCATACGGTCTTGTGAGAAATTCCTCGGACATGGGAAGCTTGATCAGATAAGGCAGGAAGGTCTGGATCACAAAAGCACCGAGGCTTACCACGATGAATTTCACGAATTGCCACAGTGTTTCGATTCCTTTGCCTTTTTCGGATGCTTTGCTGTCGATATCTTTGAGCTTTGCCATAATTGTCTGCACTCCTTGAATAAATTGTTAACAACATTATACACGATTGTAATCTCAAGTGCAAGAAAAAGTCGAAAACTTTTTGTGCCCGAAAAAACAGAAAAACGGCTTGACAAATGATAACGGTATATGATAGGATATATGTGAACAAATTATTATTTTTTATAACAATTTGTGAACACTATTTTCTAAGAAAAGGAGAACACATTATGTCAAGCTTTATCAGCAAAATTATCGTTTTCTTCACCGTACTGCTCTCGATGATCGTGCCCGGAGACGTCAATAAGGCACCCGTCACGATTGATCAGCCGGTAACCACCGCCAATTCCGTGATCAAATACACCTACACCAACAAAACCGGTTATGTGATTTCGGGCGACTGCTGGGCTGAAAAGCTCGAGGTAAAAGCAGGCGACTCCTGGGTTGAAGTTCCCGTTTCAGACGAAGTGATCGAAACTTCTTTCGAGGTTTATCCCGGCAAGACCTATTCCAAGAGCTACGATGCCGTGATGCTTCTTCCCGGTACCTATAAACTGACGATCGGATATAACGTCATTACCGATTTTGAAGGCGGTAAAACGGTCGGCTATTCGAGCGTGGAATTTGCTGTTACCCGTTCCTGACTGTCCGTGCTGAATCTTAACTGAATAATTTTAAAGCAGTCACTTTCACCGGTGACTGCTTTCTTCTTACTTATCGTATGCTACCTTGGCAAGCCCGCCAAGTGCGGTTTCACGGTATCGGGCATTCATATCCTTGCCGGTCTGATACATCGTTTTGACAACGGTATCAAACGAAATCTTTCTTGTGTTCGAAAGGAAGTTTGCAAGCGACAGGGCGTTGAGCGCTCTCATCGCCGCTACGGCGTTTCGTTCGATGCACGGAATCTGAACCAGTCCGCAGATCGGGTCGCAGGTAAGTCCGAGCATATGCTCCATCGCGACCTCGGCGGCATATTCGATCTGACCTAAGCCCATTTCGAATAATTCGCATAACGCGGCCGCCGCCATGGAGCAGGCAGTACCGATTTCCGCCTGACAGCCGCATTCCGCTCCGCTTATGGAAGCGTTGGTTTTGACAAGATTTCCGACGATACCGCCGACGGCAAGTGCGCGGATAATATCTTTATCCGAAAAGCCCTTTTTGTCCTGCATATACTTGAGTACGCTCGGAACAACGGCACACGCGCCGCAGGTGGGCGCCGTGACAATAATACCGCCGCCTGCGTTCTGTTCGCTTGCGGCAAAGGCATAGGAACAGACAAGACGGTTTTCTCTTGTGACATCGCTTTCGTCAATGTGACGCTGATTGTAAAGAAGCTGTGCCTTTCTTTCGACGTTCAGTCCGCCGGCAAGCACACCCGAGGTGGAAAGCCCGTCAAGAATCGACTGCTTCATCACCGACCAGACCTCGTTGAGATAGTCTTTGATCGGTTTTCCCTCGTTTTGAAAAACATAGTCGCTTAAGCGTATATTGTTCGCAAGGCAGAGTTTTGAAATTTCGGCGAACGAGTTTTCTTTGTAGACCTGCGGATTGTCGTACTCCGACTGCCCCTCAAAGCGGATATTTCCGCCGCCGATGCTCATTACACGGTCTTTCCCGATTTCTTTCCCGTTCCGATAAGCGAAAAAGTCGAGCGTGTTTTCGTGCGGGAGATCGGGATAGGGCGGTTTGGCAAAAACCACCTCGGCTTCGATCGGTTCAAGAGCCTGCATAACGGCTTCGTCGGTTTTGTGTCCCTTGCCCGTCTCGGAAAGCGAGCCGTAAAGAATAACCCGGAAAAAATCAGCTTCGGGGTATTTCTTTTTGAAAAGCTCTGCCGCCTTGTTCGGCCCCATGGTGTGTGAGCTGGACGGGCCTTTTCCTATTTTGTAAAGATAACGAAGCGATTCCAAAATAACACCCCTCAGTTTTGTTTTTCAACCATTTTGTATTCGTCATAGAGACGGAAAAAGCCGCAGGAAACCTCGGTTCCCCTCATATACGACTCCATTTCGTCCTCGTCAAGCGAAACGTCGCAGTAATACTCTTCGTTTTCATCGTCATAAAGATAGTGTGCGCAAAATTCGCACGAACCCTTTGCCATCATCATTCTCCTTTCAGTGTTACGCAAATTAACTGAGGCCGGTCAAAAAGCCGGAGCGGAAACAGGCTGTTGCCAAGCCCTCGCGAAAGAATCATTACCGTGTTGTTTGCGCTGTATTCTCCGCCTGTGTATTCAGGTAAGAAGCCTTGATCGGGGGCAAAGAGCCCTTGGTTTGTAAACGGAATCCGAATTTGTCCGCCGTGTGCGTGTCCGCTGAAAACAAGGTCAAATCCGGCTTTTGCATAGTCGGAAAGATACTGCGGATAATGGGCGAGAAGAACCGAAAACGCACTGCCGTCATTTTCTTGACGCAAAGCCGTTATTTGTGAAACGTAGTCGCCTAAAAAGCCGTCCTTCTGTTTCGCGGAAAGACCGTACAGCGTGATTTTGTCCTTGCCTTGTCGGATTTCGGCTTTTTCGTTCTCTAAAACGGTAACACCGGTATGTCGGATTTCTTCAAACATCTCTTCAGCGTTGTCGAAGCGGTGCTCGTGGTTGCCCGAAACGTAATAGGTCGGTGCGATTTTTACGCACTGAGAGGCAAAGCGCAGCGAAACGTCAAAATCCGTATGACGGCTGTCCACAATATCGCCGGTAATTACAATGATATCGGGATTTTCCTTTTTTATTTTACTGAGCAGATCGGTGTTGTCGTTGCCGAAGCTTTTGTTGTGAAGATCCGAAACATGAACGATTTGAAAGCCGTCAAAGCTTTCGGGCAGCTTCTGACTTCTGAAGCTCAGATGTGTTGTTTC
>JBJFHV010000510.1:0-5103 GCA_051894015.1 Acutalibacteraceae bacterium
AAGCGGCGAACGCTTCATGTTGCCGTGCGGTGTCGAGTTGGAAATTGATCTTCACAACTTCATTTTGAAGTACAGCCTTGACAGTAAACCACTTTTCTCCGACCGGAAACCGCTTGCCTATAATTTTGACGGCGAATTCGGACGGGAAAGCTACCACTATCTCACAAGAGAAGCAGGGGAAAAGATTTTCGGGCTCGGAGATAAGACCGGTGAGCTTGACAAAGCGGGGAAGGCATTCCGGATTGAAACGACCGACTGTATGGGTTATAACGCCGCCGAAAGCGATCCGCTTTATAAGCATATCCCGTTTTATATCTGCGAAAACAGCGTCGGTTGTTACGGTGTTTTTTACGATACGTCCGACACGTCCTACGTTGATTTCGGCAGAGAGATCAACAACTATTATCCTGCCTTTAAGTTCTTTAAGACAGAGGATAACTGCCTCGTTTACTATGTTTTCTTCGGCACAAAGCTCTCGGTGTTACAGCAGTTCTCTTCTCTTTGCGGAAAACAGCCGCTTCCCCCGAAATGGAGCTTTGACTATTGCGGCAGTACCATGGCGTATACCGATGCGCCCGATTCCGGTCGACAGATGGACGGCTTTCTCGACAGTCTCAAAAAAGAGAATCTCTCTTGTGGTGGCTTTTATCTTTCGTCCGGCTATACCTCAATAGGCGATAGACGATATGTTTTCAACTGGAACTACGATAAATTCCCCGACCCGAAAGGCTTTATTGAAAAGTTTTCAAAAGCCGGTATCCGAATCATTCCGAACATCAAGCCTGCCTTTCTGGATAGTCATCCGCTTTACGAAGAAATCGCAGAAAAGGGTCTGTTTGTGAAAGATTCCGATGGTACACCTTTTGTGACGGAGTTCTGGGACGGCTTAGGAAGCTATCTGGACTTCACAAATCCGGAAGCGTTTGCGTTCTGGCAAAGCAAGGTCAGGGAAGCTTTGCTTGACCTCGGCATTACCGCAACATGGAACGACAACAACGAATTTGATATCCGTGACCTTGACGCTTTGGCAAAAGGCTTCGGTGACGGAGCAGTTCAGGCAAGCAGGATCCGTCCCGTTCTGACTTATTTAATGGTCGCCGCCTCCTATCAGGCTCAGATTGAAAACAATCCCGGGCTTCGTCCGTTTTTGTCAACGAGAAGCGGAAATATCGCTGTGCGCCGCTTTGCTCAGACCTGGTCGGGCGACAACAGAACGTCGTTTGAGGATTTGCGATATTGCCACAACATCGGTCTTACGATGTCGTTGTCGGGACTAACCTTCTACGGACATGATCTTGGCGGTTTTCACGGTTCGATGCCGTCAAGAGAACTTCTTCTCAGATGGCTTCAGCACGGCGTTTTTGAACCGAGATTCACGATTCATTCCTGGAACGAGGACGGTTCGGCGACAATGCCGTGGAGTTATCCTGATATTATGGATTCGGTTCGCCGGATTTTTGCGCAAAGGAAAAAGCTTTTGCCGTATTTATACTCCTGTGCCTTTGATGCGGTCGAAAACGAGATTCCGATGAATGCGCCGCCGTTTTTGTATTACGATGATGAGGCACTTTATCAGCCGAACAGCACGATGATGGTCGGTCGGAATCTTCTTGTCGGCTTCGTCTTTGAAGAGGACAGCGAAACAGTAAGTATTTATCTCCCGAAAGGTGAGAACTGGTATTCAGGCGAAAAGCTTTACAAAGGCGGACAGACGGTAGAGGTCAGAATACCGGCCGGAGAGCCGGTGCCGTACTTTGTAAGAAGCGGCTGTGTATTGCCGACCGATGAAGCGGCTTGCGGCTTTGAGAGTGAAGAAAAAATCGTATTCACGGTTTACCCGAAAGAAAACGGGCAGTTTGAAAGTTTCTTTTTCGACGACGACGGCGAAAGCTTCCGATACAAAGACAATGAGTGCGTGAAGCTTCACTTTGTTGTCAGCTGTGACGATAACAGCGTCACCGTGGAATATGAAAACACGGGCAAAATGCCGTTTGCCGTTTCGGTCAGACTTTGCGACGGTGACGGCAGAAAGCTTTATGTCCGGGCAAAATAAAACGAAGCATACGCCCCGACAGCGGTCATATTCTTGACAGTGCAATCAAATTATGCTATAATATAAATGTTCAATCGGTTTTTAACACCTCGGAAGGCTTTATTCCTATGGTGGGATCAATCGGTTGAACTTTTTTGTTTCTTCCGTGAGAAAATTTCTTTTTCTACTTGACAACCGCCGGAAGATTTAGTATAATATCCGAGCTGTAAAGGAAAACATCTTTACAGACTTTGCGAAAGGGGAAATCGGGAATGGCGAAAAATCTTGATGTCATCATGCTTTTCGATATTTACGGCGAAATGCTGACGAAAAAACAGCAGGACTTTATCGGCTATTACTATAACGACGACCTTTCGCTTGCCGAAATCGCCGAAAATGAGGGCATTACCCGACAGGGGGTACGGGACGCAATCAAGCGTGCCGAAGCACAGCTTCTTGATTTTGAAGAACATCTCGGTCTCAAGCGCCGTTTTGACGACATGAAGAGCGGACTCGATGAGATTGAAGAGCTGACCGAGGTGATCAAAGAGGTCAACCGCAGTACCGTTTTGTCCCGTGAAATCAACGACGCCACGACCCGGATCGGCGTCATCACCAGGATGCTCAGAGAATAATACAATATATTCGTAATTTACAGAAAAGGAAGTGATTCGTTTGGCATTTGAAGGTCTTTCTGACAGACTCGAAGCCGCTTTCCGAAAGCTGAAAAGCAAGGGCGCTCTTACCGAGGGCGACGTAAAAGACGCAATGCGCGAGGTGCGGCTTGCCCTTTTGGAAGCCGACGTTAACTATAAAGTAGCCAAGGACTTCACGAAAACCGTCACCGAACGTGCCATCGGCGCAAAGGTAATGGAAAGCCTGACGCCGTCTCAGATGGTTATCAAAATCGTCAACGAAGAGCTGATTAACCTTATGGGCGGAACGAAGGCAAGACTTGCCATCGCCAATCATCCGCCGACAGTCGTCATGATGTGCGGTCTTCAGGGTTCCGGTAAAACCACGCACAGCGCAAAGCTTGCTCTCATGCTCAAAAATCAGGGACACAGACCCTTGCTCGTTGCCTGTGACGTTTACCGTCCCGCGGCGATCAAACAGCTTCAGGTGGTCGGTGAAAAGGCGGGTGTACCCGTTTTCGAAATGGGACAGATCAATCCCGTTGATATCGCAAGAAGCGCCTTGGCGTTCGCAAGAGATCACGGACATGACTATGTTCTTCTCGATACCGCCGGACGGCTTCACGTTGACGAACAGCTGATGAACGAGCTGAAAAATATCAAAGCCGAGGTCAAGCCCCACGAAATCCTGCTTGTTGTCGACTCGATGACCGGTCAGGACGCCGTCAATGTTGCCACCTCGTTTAACGAAGCGCTCGGAATCGACGGCTTGATTCTGACAAAGCTTGACGGCGACACCAGAGGCGGTGCGGCTCTTTCCGCAAGAGCGGTTACCGGAAAGCCGATCAAGTTCGTCGGTACAGGCGAAAAGCTCGGTGACCTCGACGTTTTCCACCCCGACCGCATGGCTTCGAGAATCCTCGGAATGGGCGATATGCTGTCGCTTATCGAAAAGGCGGAGCAGGAGCTCGACGAGAAAAAGGCACTCGAGCTTGAAAGAAAGCTTCGGAAAAATAAATTCGACCTCAACGATCTTCTTGACCAGCTTCAGCAGATGAAAAAGCTCGGCTCGGTCCGTGATATTCTCAAGATGCTTCCCGGCGTCGGTAAGAAAGCAGACGAAATTGAGGTTGACGAACGGCAGTTCGACCGTATGCAGGCGATCATTCTTTCCATGACCCCGCAGGAGAGAACCAAGCCCGATATCATCAATCCCTCAAGAAAAAGAAGAATTGCCGCCGGCTGCGGAATGCAGGTTGAGGACGTCAACAAGCTTCTTTCTCAGTACAGACAAATGCAGAAAATGTTCAAGCAGTTCTCCGGCAAAAGCAGTAAAAAAATGCGTAAGCGCATGATGAACATGGTCGGAATGAACGGCATGGGCGGCTCGGGCGGCATGCCCATGATGTAAGGCTGCAAGAGCGGGTACAGTTCTTGACAAAAAGGTAACAGCACGCAAAAGGTAATGACACAAGCGTGTTACAATATATCACTTATTTATATTTTTGGAGGTAACAAAAATGGCAGTAAAAATCAGACTTCGCCGTATGGGCGCAAAGAAAGCACCGTTTTATCGTGTAGTAGTTGCAGATTCAAGATATCCGCGTGACGGTCGTTTCATCGAGGAAATCGGTTACTATAACCCGATGACAGAGCCCCCGGTCATTAAGATCGACACCGAAAAGGCAGACGCATGGATCAAGAACGGCGCACAGCCGACCGATACGGTAAAGGTTCTTCTTAAGAAGGCAGCCGACAATAAATAATTTGGGAGGTACTCACCTTGAAAGAGTTACTTGCTGCAATCGCAAAGGGTCTCGTTGACGAGCCCGATAAGGTAACTGTTGAGGTTGACGACATCAACGATGAAGGCATTATTGTTTACCATCTTCACGTTGCTCCCGATGACATGGGCAGAGTAATCGGTAAGCAGGGCAGAATTGCCAAGGCCGTAAGAACCGTTATGCGTGCAACCGCTAACAGAAACAACACCAAAATCTCGGTTGAGATTGACTGATGAAATCGAAAACAGTGTGAACGACTCCATGCTTTTCACACTGTTTTTTAATAATTTATGAACTTTGACAAAAAACACTTGACTTGAAGTTTACTTCAACTTTTATAATCAGTCTGTACCGTATATATGACAGTCAAGGAGGAATCATCATGCAATATGTTACGCTATCAAACGGTGTAAAAATGCCGCAGCTGGGCTACGGCGTATATCAGGTGACCAAGCAGGAGTGCGAACGCTGTGTTTCGGATGCTTTAAAGGTCGGTTACCGCTCTATTGACACGGCGCAAAGCTATTTTAACGAGGAGGAAGTCGGTGCGTCGATACAAAAATCAGGCATTCCCCGCGAAGAAATCTTCCTTACATCAAAGGTGTGGATAGAGCATTACGGCTATGAAGAGTGTAAAAAGTCCGTCGAGACT
>JBJFHV010000511.1:0-5084 GCA_051894015.1 Acutalibacteraceae bacterium
CGTTCGACTTCGGAAGATCAATCGGCGTCACATTACCGCTTTCGGTGTCAAGCGTCTCACTTTTTAAGAAGTCGGCGACCGCAAGCACCTTCATTCCGCCGATTTCAGCCGGGGCGTTACCGCGAAGCGTATCCATAATTGATTTCATCTTCTCCATGCCGGCCGCACCCTCAAAAGCAAAGTTCAGCACACGGTTCAGATACATACCGTGCTCACGGTAAATGTCCTGCATCACTTCGTAAAGGCTCTTGCCTTTCGATTTATAGTAAGCCGCCATTTCGCAGATCATCGTTGAAGCGACAACAGCGTCCTTATCTCTTGCGTGTGTTCCGACAAGATAGCCGTAGCTTTCCTCCATACCGGCAACAAAACGATCCTGTTCGCCTTTTGCTTCCAGCTTCGTGATACATTCGCCGATATATTTAAAGCCGGTAAGAAGCTCGACCGTTTCGGCGCCGTATTTGGCCGCAACGGCATTGACAAGACTTGTCGTAACGAAGGATTTGACAATCATCGGATTTTCGGGAAGCGTGCCGAGCTCTTTCCTTCTTGAAAGAAGATATTCGGTCAGAAGCACGCCGACCTCATTGCCCGTCATCAGCTCGTATTCGTCACCGTTTAAAACAGCAATTCCCACTCTGTCGCAGTCGGGATCGGTTGCAAGTAATAAATCGGCCTTGTCGGTCTTTGTCATTGCAAGCGCGCATTCGAAAACCTGGCGGATTTCAGGGTTCGGATACGGACAGGTCGGAAAATTCCCGTCGGGCAGTTCCTGTTCTTTTACAACGCTGACGTTCTTAATGCCGATGCTCTTGAGCATATGGCGAACGTGCTTATTGCCCGTTCCGTTCAGCGGAGAATAAATAACCTTAAGGTCGGTATTTTTGCAAATGTCCTTACTCAGACAGCACTTTTCGACATTGTCATAGAACTCGTCAATAATATCCTGTCCGATATACTCGATCAGGCCCTTTTGGACGCCCTCTTCGAAATCGAGCGTTTTTACGTCCGTAAACATATCGGTTTTCTGAATATAGGAATAGGTTTTATCCGCCGCCGCGTCCGTCATCTGATAGCCTTCGGGATCGTAGCACTTATAGCCGTTGTACTTGGCCGGGTTATGGCTTGCAGTGATAATGATTCCGGACTTACAGCCGAGCCGTCTTACGGCAAACGACAGCATCGGTGTCGGAACCAGTTCGGGATAAAACCAGACCTTGATCCCGTTTGCCGCAAGGACGCCTGCGGCATAGCGGGCAAAGGCGTCGGACTTGATTCTTGAATCGTAAGCGATCGCAACCGAGGGATTCTTGTATTCTTCTAAAAGGAAGCTCGCAAGTCCCTGCGTTGCCTGACCGACCGTATAAATGTTCATTCTGTTTGTACCGGCGCCGATTACGCCTCGAAGTCCCGCTGTTCCGAATTCAAGATTTTTATAAAAGCGGTCTAATATTTCCTCTTCTTTTCCGTCAATTTCCGCAAGCTCGCTGACAAGATCGGGGTCTGCCACGGCCTTTTCTTTCCAAAGCTTATAAAGCGAGTGGATATCGTTCATGAAGATACCTCCGTTTCAAAATCAAATTTTTTCATTATATTGTATCATTCAAGGATTCTATCTGTCAATATTTTTTTGTTTTGCTTTCTTGACTTTTTTAAAACTTTATGATAGATTAATCGGGTAAAAAACAGCATAAACGACACACGTTGCACTTTTATGTGCGTAAATCTGATCACGGCACTTTGCTTCAGATTTCATGACGTGTGTTTTTTTGTGCCCTTTTTTATGAAATATTCAGTATTCGGAGGTAATTTTATGCCGCAAACCAAAGCACAGCGAAGAATTTTCGCGTTCATCACCGTTTTCATCACCGTTCACGCCTATGTTTTTTACAGCCTTTATGTTGTCAACGGCGCCGCCATTATGAGTCAGGGCAACAGCACAAGCGTCCTGAAAGCCATCAGCAATATGGGCGGCGTATATATGCTCGGAAAAAATGTTCCTGTTTGGGCGGTCATTCTGACCGAATTTGTGCTTGCCTTTGGGCTTGAATGTCTGATGGGCAGTCCCTGCTCGTTCCGTCTTGCTTCAAAGATCTTTGACATCACCAAAACCAATCCCGTTATTTTTGAAACGGCAATCATATGCGCCACAGTGGGACTGATGTGTCCGGCTATGAGCTTTCTTGCGGCTTTTCTTTACTATCCGTACTACGCCGGATTCAACGCCGTCTCTCTGATTGCGTCATTTTTGAAGCTTGTCTGCTACAATTTTCCCTTTGCTTTTTTCACACAGCTTTTCTTCATTCAGCCGCTTGTCAGAACAATTTTCAAACATATCGTTTTAAAGTTTTATCCCAAAAAACAAATAAGTCAAACGCAGGCATCACCGGCAGTTTCCGACTGATTGACAGAATTTGTCAATACGGCAACTCTTTTCTTTCGGCAATTGTATTGGCAAAATCAACAAATACGTTCCGGTTTTATGGTTATTATGCTGAATTTATAAAAAAATACTAAAAGCTCTTGACAGTTGATCAGTCGTTCAACTATAATGCAATCAAGGTTGAACGGTTGTTCAATTGTTCAACCGAATTCCTTCAGCATATACTATTATAAAGGAGCGGTTAAAATGAAAAAGAGCTTCAGACTCGTCGGACTCGACTGCGCCAACTGCGCGGCAAAAATGGAAAGAGCGATCGCCAAGCTTCCCGGCGTTGAAAAAGCCACCGTCAGCTTCATGACAACCAGAATGACAATTGAGGCACCGGAAGACAATATGGACGAAATCATCAAAGAAGCAACAGCCATTGTCAAAAAATATGAACCGGACGTCGAGGTAAAAAGAGCATAAAGAAAGGGTGACCGGTTATGAGCAGTCAAAAAAAGCAGCTGATCAGAATTATTGCGGCGGCGGTGTTCTTTGCCGCAGGCTTCATCGTCCGGCAGTTTTCTCAGAACATTTCGTTTTGGATTTTTCTTGTTTCGCTTATTATCGGCGGCACAGATGTACTGATCAACGCGGTCAGAAATATCTTCAAGGGTCAGGTTTTTGACGAAAACTTTCTGATGTCCATTGCCGCTGTCGGCGCTTTCATCATCGGGGAATGTCCCGAGGGTGCGGCGGTTATGCTCTTTTATCAGGTCGGCGAACTGTTTCAGGACTACGCCGTTGACAAATCGAGAAAGTCCGTGTCCTCTCTTATGGATATCCGTCCCGATTTTGCGAACGTAAAACACGGAGACGAAATTACGCAAGAAGATCCTTACGACGTAAAAGTCGACGACATTATTGTCATCAAACCCGGAGAAAGAGTTCCGCTTGACGCTGTGATCGTAAACGGCAATACAACCCTTGACACGTCGAGCCTTACGGGAGAATCTCTCCCCTTAGAGAAGGAACCCGGCAACGAAATTTTAAGCGGAAGCATCAACCTGAGCGGTCTTATCGAAGCGAGAGTCACCAAAGAATACGAGCAGTCAACCGTCAGTAAGATTCTTGACCTTGTGGAAAACGCCGCCGACAACAAAGCGACAAGCGAAAGCTTTATTACAAGATTTGCCAAGTATTATACGCCTGCCGTTGTGATTTCCGCCCTGCTTCTGGCATTTATTCCGCCGATTTTTTCGGGCTTTTCGGATTTTTCAAAATGGGTTTACCGTGCCCTGGCGTTCCTTGTCACCTCCTGCCCGTGTGCGCTTGTCATTTCGGTTCCGCTAAGCTTTTTCGGCGGTATCGGTGCTTCGTCAAAAAACGGTGTGCTGATTAAGGGCAGCAATCATTTAGAAGATCTTGCGAAAGCAAAAACTGTTGTTTTTGACAAAACCGGCACACTGACGAAAGGCGTGTTCAGGGTCAGCCGTATCGTACCGAACCATTGCCGTGAAAGCGAGCTTCTTGAAACAGCTGCCTATGCCGAAAGCAATTCGAACCACCCGATTTCGGTTTCGATCTGTGAAGCTTTCGGCAAGGAGATTGACAAATCGAGAATTACGGACTGCGAGGAAAAAGCGGGTCACGGCGTCACGGTCAAGCTTGACGGAAAATCGTGCGCCGCTGGGAACCTTAAGCTGATGCATTCTCTCGGCATACAAGCAGACGAAAGTGTATCGGGTACGGTCGTTCACGTCAGCAGGAACGGTGAATATCTCGGTTATATTCTTATCGAGGACGAAATCAAGTCCGACGCCAAATCGGCAATTGAAAAGCTGAAAACACTCGGAATCAAAAAGACCGTCATGCTCACGGGTGACAGCAAGACGATTGCCGAAAAGGTAGCAAAGCAGGTCGGCATTGATGAATTTCATGCCGAGCTTTTACCGGCGGACAAAGTAAAAATAACCGAAGAACTCATCAAAGCACAAAAGAAGAACGAAAAACTTGTTTTTGTCGGCGACGGAATCAACGATGCCCCCGTGCTGGCGCTCTCCGATATCGGAATCGCCATGGGCGGTGTCGGCTCGGACGCGGCAATCGAAGCGAGCGACATCGTGCTGATGACCGACGAGCCGTCAAAGCTCGGTACGGTGATGCGCATTTCGGCAAAAACGCTGCGGATTGTCAGGCAGAATATTTCTTTTGCCCTTTTTGTAAAATTTGCGGTTCTTATACTTGTTGCGTTTGGAGTCGTGCATATGTGGGCGGCGGTTTTTGCCGACGTCGGCGTTTCCGTGATCGCAATTCTCAATGCATTGAGGGTTTTAGCGTACAAAGAATAAAGGCTTTCTGCATTTTTTTAGATTTTGTTTTACCGCGCAGTCGAAAAACTGTGCGGTAAATTTTGTTTGGTCGCGTGGCGGTTGCGTGGCAACTCCAATGCCGGGGTGTACGGTGCTTAATTGATAGCTGACAGCCCGAGCCATGGGTTGAGTGTAAATTTTAGTTTGTCTTGCTAATGGTTGGTTTGTGCTTTTGGAATTAGCTTCTTTTATATCTTTACCTTTGCGCTAGTGCCGCGCGGGCACATACTTTCTGACCAAAGCGTCAGAAAGTATGCAAAGAACGCTTTTCGTAACAGGACAACACTAAGTGTGGTCGCACTTTTTGTGTTGAGGGTGATTTGTTCTCTCCTATGTTTGAAGTACTA
>JBJFHV010000512.1:0-5062 GCA_051894015.1 Acutalibacteraceae bacterium
GATTTTACATCACCGAGGCGGTAATAGCACCTCGCCATAGCCTCGTAATCCCAGCCGTGGGGGATAAATGCATCGAACAGGTACAGACAATATTCCGCATCCTCACAGGAAAGATCGGCAAGGTTATTTTTGTAGACAAGCCGCTTGACAAGGTTATTGTAAATGTCCTCGGTATGGATCCGGTACATATTCAAAAGTATGGGATAAAGCTCCATACAGCAAATATTAAGCATCGATAAGGACTTTGAGCGTTTAACATAAAACAGGAAGTGCAAACCGTCTCCTTTTTTGAGAGCGTTGACCGCACGGTTCAGGTTTTCGTTATCATAGTCAGCGCGAAAGATGGCGGGGTTTTCCGAAACAAAATCCAAAATGAACGTGGAATTATACCGACTCAGCAAACCGTCTGCGGACAAATTTGAGGATACGGCAGTTGGAGCGGTCGTGGTACGAACAGCGGCTGATGACCGACTTTTTTCATCCGCAAGAGCCTTTGCTCTGCGAGCGTCCTCGACGGTTTTTATGCTTTCGTCATACGGAATACCGCCTTCGATCCACTTGCCGTCCTCGTAAAAGTTGATATATCTTCCGCCATTGGAGTTTGTGAGATACCAGATGAATCGTCCTTGGCGCTTGCCATCCACCCATTCGCCCTCGAACACCTTATCCATTTTCTCCATGCCGAAATCCCCCTCGACGCAGATGCCGTGACCGTGTTCCTTACTGTCAAGCCATTCTCCGTCGTAGGAGTATTTCATATATGTTTCACCGCTCGGGGATTTGCCGTATTGGATGAGCTTGCCCCGACCGCAGCGTTTGCCGTCCTTCCAATCACCCTCATAGGTGTCGCCGTCTGCCCATGTGTATTTTCCTTTGCCGTGACGCTTGCCGTTCTGTGTTTCGCCTTCATAAACATCTCCGCTGTCAAATTTAATGAGCTTATATTCGGATTTCGGTTGGCTCGGTGCAGCCTCGGATTCGGGGTTTTGATTGCTCTGGTTTGCTGCGGCGCTTGTTTTTGGTGTTTCAAACGGCGCTTTTGTGACTATTTCTCCTTCTTTGCAGGTTACTTTATACTTTTCTCCGTTAGCATAGGTGTATATTCCGTTGCCGTTCATATCTCCGTCAACCCAATCGCCGTCATAACGATTGCCATTGGCAAAAGTCATCGTTCCATGACCGTTTTCGTCTCCGTCCTTCCATTCACCGTCATAAACATCGCCATTTATATATTTCATTATGCCATGACCGTTTTCGTCTCCGTCCTTCCATTCACCGTCATAAACACCGACATTTATATATTTCTTTATGCCGTGACCGTTTTCGTTTCCGTCTTTCCACTCGCCGTCATAACTATTGCCATTGGCAAAAGTCAACATTCCATGACCGTTTTCAGTTCCCTCAGACCAGTGCCCCTCGTATCGGCTTTGGTTAGAATAAACTAAAACGCCAAAGCCGTCCATTTTATCATCTTTCCATCCTCCGTCATAACAGGTACCGTCCGGATGGCTTTGTTTTCCGTTCCCGTCTTTTCTGTCATCTTTCCACTCTCCGTCATAGAAAGATCCGTCAGACCATGTGTATTTGCCTTTGCCGTGACGTTTACCGTTTCGTGTTTCGCCTTCATAAACATCACCGCCGTCAAGTTCAAGGCGTTTGAAGTTAATATCTGATTGCGGCTGTTCGTTTTGGTTTTTCGCCGCATCGGAAATCGCCTGTTTTTCTTTTTGCTTGGAAGATTCGGAGTCCGGAAATTCTGTACCGGTTATCTCTTTATACGCATTTTTGATTAAGTCTGAATTTAAACGGAATGTTCCGTCTTTCGGATAATTTTCCGTTTCACGGATTATCTCAACGGCTTTCCCGTGATTTTTTTCCACTCCCCAGCCGTGTTCATATGCGCGTGCGACAAACACTGCGCCTTTCGGATCATTATACTTCTCATATGATTCATTGAAGAGGTTGAATACAATCGGCAAACTGCGTACGCGCACGTATTCCTCGCATATTCCGTATTTGTGCTCAGCCTCCTCAAACTCGGAGGTTGCCCAGTTGACGCTTCCTACACTTTGTATTTGCACGCTGGTGAGCGGTCGCCAGATAACACCGCGTTTATCTCCGGATTTTGCAAGTTTCTTCAACTCCTTCTCTGCTTTTCTTGCTTCCTCCGGTGTCATTTTTTCAGACGAAAGCTTTCTGTAAAGTTCATCGTAATCTACTTTTTTACTAAACAGTCCCATAGTAAAGTTCCTCCCGGTTATATCTGCGCCGCTTTCACTTCGGAAAAGTCGTGCGCCTTGAGTTTTTCTTCTTCAAAAAAAAAGCACAGCGTACCATTACCCTTAAAGCAGATCTCCGCGTCCTCCGTTTCAAGCGAACCAATACGCAAAAGCGGCAGACAACCGTTTATAAAATCACAGCCTTGCGTCATATCTCCGAGCAGAAGATGAGCTGATTTTTCATCCGCATCTGCCACTTCAAAATCTATTTTCTGCTCCGAAAAAGCCAAACTGTTGCCGTCCTCATCGGTCAGCATTATTTCATGCAGAACGGACATATCGCCGTTATACCACAGCACCCGTGCCGATTTTTCGTCCGCAGATTCGGGCATTGTATCAAGATCGTAAAAGAAATATAGAATTCCCGCTTTAGGGAGCCATTCGTTTTTATCAAAAACAGCCGTATCGGTGCAGTTGATCTGGCACATAAAGGCAAGGTCGTACTTTTCGCCGTTTTCCTCGATATACGGCCACGCAAAGCCGTCCCACACATCAGGGTTGCCGAGCAGCTTGCTTGCGCCTGCGGGAAGTTTTTCCTTGGGTTTTGATATTTTCAGCTTAATACCGTCCATGCCGCCACCTCATTGTTACTTATTTCACCCATACAGCTTTAAATTCATCCACGGCCCAAAACCACGGGCCGTCATATGACCCCTGATGCTCCTTTACCTCAAAAAGAAAGTTAATTCCCTCGTGTAGGGTATAGTCATTTCCGTTAAAGGTAATATCAATGCTGTTTTCATTAACGCTTTTTATAATCAGCTCGTATTTGTGCCGGGGCTTATAGGAAGAAAAATCCATGATGTAAGCACCGGGTTCGACAGGGCCTGAAATATCATATCTGTGCCTATCGGACGGACAGTCCTCACTTATGTTTCCCTCAAGCCGTATTGTCAGCGTGTCTTTTTCAAGCCCTTCATAAAGATCCACTTTGTCAAGAATTTTGTTGTATTGCAGATGGTTCATATATTCCCTCAGCTTTCCGCCTGAATCAAGGCGTTATCGTCAAAAGAATAATCCTTTATCCACTCAAGTGCCGGCGTATAACCCGATTCGGCAGCGGCGGAAATCCACTGTGCGGCTTTTTCCGTATTTTTCTCAGTCATCGTTCCTGTTTCAAAGCAAATACCAAGCCTGAACATAGCATGGGGCTTTCCCATTTTCGCCGCTTTGATCAGCTTTCTTAATTTCTTTGGTTTTCCCATAGCAATGCCGCCTCCTGTTCTGAAATCCATTTTAAACTATTCCGTCTGTAATTTGGTCGCCGCAGCGGCGACATTTTTTGAAAATCAGTGATAGTCACACTTCTCCAAGTATCATTATACATTTTTTCGGCACTATCCGCAAGAGTTTTGCAAGATAAACTGCTTGTATATTTATTTCTGAATATAGTGCATAATAATATGCAGAGAGGTGAGATTTATCATGCTTGAGCTTGAAAAGGGTTTTGAATCCGTCAATAAAACATTCCGCATTCCCGTAAATATTGTGGAGCAGCTTGACCGCCTTGCCGGCGAGTACAACACTTCCATGAATAAAATCGTTGTGCAATGCCTTCAATATGCGCTCGATAACCTGAACACATCGGATGATAAATCCACGGACTCAAAATGAACCTCGGCTGCCGTTTTCTGACGGCGGCTTATTTTTTTCAAAACGGCTCAAAGCCGAAATGAACAAGCGCCTCGTTGATATCAAAGAAATTAAATATTTTCTTTTCAATGCAAAAGGCAATCACAAGATCGAAATCGTCGGCACGGGATAAGCTGTATCCGGCAGAGGAAAGGAGTTTATCTGCATCCTCTCTTGATAATTGAAGCGCAAGACACAAAGCGATTACCGTCCTCTTGGCAGGTATGTACTTTTTGTTTGAACGTATCTTGGAAAACAACCGCCGGTCAATCATGGCTTTTTTATAGATATCGCTGTCTTTCTGTCCGGTACGGTCAATAAAGGCAAACATCTGCTCCGTGAAAGTATTCTCCCTGTGTTGCTGTAAATACTGTTCTGCGTCATCGGTATCGATATCCATCATCTTGCAGAAGGGTATTTCTATCCTCCCAAAGGATGAACCGGTAAGGATGCCGCCGTTTCGGATAAATTGCTCACATTCCAGCAAAAGCTGTTCTGTCATCAGGAGTTCACCTCCGATTTTGAAGCCGGAATAAAATCGCAGATATCACCGATATTGCACTCCAGATATTCGCATATCCGTTTCAGAACAGTCATAGAAACCTCTTCGTCGCGGCGAAGTTTTGTCATCGTGTTCGGAGAAATCTCAGCCGCCCTGCGAAGATCTGCTTTGCTCATTTTCTTATCGACAAGCAGCTTCCAAAGCTTGTTGTAACTGACCGTTAAAGACATCTTTCCGCACCTCGCAAGTAGTATTTACTTTATTATACTATATTTACATTGCAAACACAAGAGAGTTTATCTATATTTTGTTATTGTTTCGCAAAATATTGCGATTTTCTATAATAACGCAAACAAAAAATTCCGATGAGTATCAGATTTCTGATACTCATCGGAGCTCTTTCGTTTATCTATTTAATGAAGATTTAACCGCATATTTCGATATTTGATTTTGTATGGATTGTTATACTTTCACACTCTTATGCTAATTCTAAAATAAGTTTATATCATACTTGCAAATTGCTCTGCACTATCCAGTGTGGCTCGTGCGTTACTTCGCAATCACTTTATAGTCATAGAAACATAACGCCAACCCAAGATGCCACCCACGAAGGGCGGCATCTTTTCTAATATTGTGGGATACCATAGCC
>JBJFHV010000513.1:0-5058 GCA_051894015.1 Acutalibacteraceae bacterium
GTTTCCATTGCTGACAAAATCGGATGGGACAATGTCTATTTCCACTACTATGATTGGAGAATGAGCCCGCTTGACCTTGCCGACGATCTGGACGCTCTTGTCAAAAAGGTTCTTTCGGAAACCGGCAGTGACAAGGTTTCGATTGCAGCTTTCAGCTTCGGCGGAACAATCGTTTCCTCTTATGTTTACAAATACGGCAACGCAAAGATCAAGAATCTTCTTTACGGTTCAACCGCCTTCCTCGGAACAGAGCTTGTCGGTGAGCTTTTTACGGAAAATCCTGACCTCAATATCGGCGAAGCACTCGAATACTTCGGAAAGTTCATGACAGACAATGAATTTTTATCCCTGTTCCTCAATGTTTCCAACGATCTTTACAATAAATACGGAACCGGTCTTGCCCAGAATTTCTTTAACGGCTTTGTCAAGGCTCTCAAGAATCCGCTTTATGAGCAGGTATTTAAGGATACTTTCATCTGCTTCCCGGGTATCTGGTCACTGATGCCGTATACCTATTATGAAGAAGCCAAGGAAAAAATGACCGCTTACGCCGATCTTTCGGACTCCTTCCTTGCAAAAACCGACGAATATATGGAAGTTCAGAAGCAGACCCCCGAAATGATCTACAAAATGCAGGAAACCGGCACAAACGTCTACATCATCGGCGGCTACGGTTACGGCAGTGTTCCTCTGACTTCGGGAACGGTCAACCACACCGATACGCTCATTGACACCTATCTGATGACCGGCTACTGCACGGTAGCTCCCTACGGAAAGACACTTGACGAGAGTATGTACAACAGAAATGCTGTCTGCACAGACGCAAGTCATAACCACAAGTCAACTGACGGTATCGTTGACGCGTCGACTGCCATTCTTCCCGAGCATACATGGGTCGTATACGACATGATGCACGTTGAATATACCTACGGTACCGGCACGGGCGAGCTTGCGACATGGATTGTTACAAGCGATACTCCCGTTGACGTTCATACCGACGCAAGATATCCGCAGTTTACCAAGCTTGACCGCTACACGCAGAAGCTTGTGTCCCTGACCGATAATGTAACCGTACCCACCGACGGCGAAGAAGCCCCGAAGGACGTCAAGCTCCTTTTCATTGACTTCCTCAAAAAGCTGATTACGCTTCTGTTTGCCATGTTCAAGATTGCCTGAGTAACAATATTATGTTTTATAATGTAAAAGATTTCGGTGCTGTCGGAAACGGCAGTACCGATGACAGTCAAGCAATACAAAAAGCGATCGATACCTGCACCGAAAACGGCGGCGGAACGGTCGTGCTTGAAAGCGGCTCGGTTTATTACAGCAGCTCAATAGCACTCAAACCGAACGTTTCGCTGTGTATTCAAAAGGGCGCCGTTTTGAAAGCCACGTCAGACATTGACGGCTATATCCGGCCGTGCAGTACGATCAACGACCCGAAAACCGCCCTTGTCGGAAACCCCGTAACGGGAAAACCGTCGTTTGCGTTTATCTACGGCTTTGAAGCCGATAACGCTGAAATCTGCGGTGAGGGTGTTATCGACGCGAACTGTTACAGTTTTGTCGAAAGAAAGAGCGAGTACTATGTGACGGGCAACTTCTACCCGAGACCGACCTGCATTTATCTTGAAAAATGCAATCATATCACGGTCAAGGACGTTACGATCAAAAATGCGCCGTTCTGGACACTTCACCCGGCGGGCTGTGACGATGTTCTCATCAGTGCAATCCGGATATTGAATCCCCTTGATGTTGCCAACAGTGACGGCATTGACCCCGACCACTGCACCAACGTCAGAATCGTAAACTGCCATGTGGAATGCGCCGACGACTGTATCTGCCTGAAAAACTCCAAGGGTAACAGCGAATACGGCAAGTGCGAGAACATCATCATTACCGGCTGTACGCTGATTTCTACTTCGGCGGCAATCAAAATCGGCACAGAGGGAATCGCTGACTTTAAAAACATCATTGTCGATAACTGCATCATTTCAAGAAGCAACCGCGGTCTTTCGATTCAGATCCGTGACTGCGGAAACGTGGAAAATGTCAGCTTCTCGAACATTATGATCGAGACCCGCCGTTTCTGCTCAGACTGGTGGGGCAGTGCGGAGCCGATTACAATTACGAGCCTGCGCCGTGACGAAAACACCAAATGCGGAAGCGTGAAGAACATCAGATACCGTAATATCACCTGTAAGGGTGAAAACGGTGTTTTGCTTTTCTCGACAGAGGATAACCCGATTCAAGACGTCACGTTTGACAACGTCAGCGTAGAAGTACAGAAAACCTCCAAATGGCCGTGCGGAATTTATGACCTACGTCCGTGTATCGATTACGGAATTGAAGAGGAAAAGAATTCCTGCTTTTACATCCGGAACGCCCGGAATGTCCGCTTCCGTGACGTGAAAACAGCGATCGGGGAAAGTGAATTTTACGGCGGAGAGATCAATACTGACTGTGAAATTGAAAGATTCTGAAACATATTTTCAAAAAACACTTTACACTGCGGCTGACTTTTAGTAAAATAAAAGGTAATGAAGACAGAACAATTCAATATGTGCTTCAATTATTCGGAGGTGTTCAATATGCAGGCTGTATATAAACGTATTCTGCTTAAATTAAGCGGTGAGGTTCTCGCCGGTCGCGACGGAAAAGGGATCGACTTTGAAACGGTTGAAAGTATCTGCTCCGCCGTTAAAAAGTGTGCCGACTTAGGCGTGGAAATCGGTCTTGTCGTCGGCGGCGGTAATTTCTGGAGAGGACGCAGCAGCGGAAAGATGGACAGAACAAGAGCGGACCACATGGGAATGCTCGCAACGGCAATGAACTCTCTTGCTTTGTGCGATACGCTCGAGCAGATGGGACTTGACGTCCGTGTTCAGACGGCGATCGCCATGCAGCAGGTTGCAGAGCCGTACATCCGGAACAAGGCTGTGCGTCATCTTGAAAAGGGCAGAGTCGTGATTTTCGGCTGCGGAACGGGAAATCCGTTCTTCTCAACCGATACGGCGGCGGCACTCAGAGCGGCCGAAATCAACGCCGAGGTTATTTTTAAAGCCACAAACGTTGACGGAGTATATGACAAGGATCCGAATAAATTTTCCGACGCTGTCAAATATGACAGACTGACGCATACCGAAATTTTAAGCAAGGGTCTTGCCGTTATGGACAGTACGGCGGCTTCGCTTTGCCGTGAGAATCACATTGATATTCTTGTTTTCAACCTTGACGATCCCGAAAACATCGTAAGAGCCGTTCAGGGTGAAAACATCGGCACTATTGTCACAGAATAAATGAAGAGAGGTAACCAATATGAAAACAGTATACGAATTTGCGAAAACAAAAATGAGTAAAACCGTTTCCGTTCTGAAAGGCGATTATGCTGCTATCCGTGCCGGCAGAGCCAATCCGCAGGTACTTGACAAGCTTACCGTTGACTATTACGGAACGCCGACACCGATCAACCAGCTTGCCTCCGTTGCCGCAACGGAAGCCAGAGTGTTGACGATTCAGCCGTGGGACAAATCGGTTCTCAAAGCGATTGAGAAGGCGATTCAGACTTCGGATATCGGAATCAATCCGCAGAACGACGGCTCGGTTATCCGTCTTACGTTCCCGCCGCTTACCGAGGACAGACGTAAGGAGCTTGCCAAAGATATTCAGAAAATGGGTGAAAACTCAAAGGTTGCGATTCGTTCCATTCGCCGCGACGCGATTGAAAAGCTCAAGGCAATGAAGAAGAACTCCGAAATCACCGAGGACGATCTGAAGGACGGCGAAAAGGAAGTTCAGAAAATCACCGACGGCTTTATCGATGAGATTGAAGATATTGCCGCCGCAAAAGAAAAAGAGATTATGGAAATCTGATCTGTTCAGACGGGTGCCGAGGTTCTCAGAGAGCCTCGGCATATCGTTCATTAAACTAATTTTATATTAAGGGGGTTATCCTTTGAATCATACGGTTATACCCGAACATATTGCCATCATCATGGACGGCAACGGACGCTGGGCAAAAAAGAGGGGCTTGGAGCGCACTGAGGGTCACAAGGTGGGTGCCGAGGTTTTCCGCAAAATCTGCAGCTACGCAAGAGAAATCGGCGTCAAGCATATCACCTTTTACGCCTTTTCAACCGAGAACTGGAAACGCTCGAAGAACGAGGTTGACAAAATCATGGAGCTTTTCCGCCGCTATCTTGATGAGATGGAGGAGCGGCAGGGCGAAAACGAAGAGGCAGGCTACAATGTCCGCTTCTTAGGTGCCAAAGAGGGACTCCCGGAGGACATTGTTCAGATGATTAACGTTGTCGAGTCCAATTCCTGCGACAAGGATAAGATGTACGTCAATATCGCCGTCAACTACGGCGGAAGAGACGAAATTGTACATAGTGTTAAGAAAATCGCCGAAAAAATCAGGAACGGCGAAATTTCCCCCGATGACATCACCGAGGACATGATCTCCGACGGTCTTTACACCGCCGGTCAGCCCGACCCGGATCTGATTATCCGTCCGAGCGGCGAATATCGTCTTTCGAACTTTTTGATCTGGCAGGCGGCATACGCCGAGTTTTACTATGACGATGTGCTCTGGCCGGACTTTACACCGGCCGACCTTGACCGGGCAATTGAGGCTTATAACCACAGAAACAGACGCTTCGGCGCCGTATAAAAACAAGAAAGGCAGGGACTTTTGTCCCCGGAAACCGTAATGGCAGAAACAAAAAAACAAGAAAAGAAAAAAGGTATTCATTTCAAAGGCGAAAGAACCCGTTCAACACTCATTGTTGTTGCCGGACTGATTATTTTCCTTGTCAATATTTTCGCTGACTTCACAATCGGCTACACCCTGATTTTAGCGGCGGTCTCCGCCATGGCTACATACGAACTTGTCAAAGCTGTCGGCAGTAAAAGTAAGCTCCTTTACGGCGTATCCTGTGCGGCAAGCATACTGTTTGTGCTGACTGTCGGCTTTCAATTGCCGATTCCGTCGGCTTCGGTGCTTTTAAGCTTTTATGCCGTGATATTGTTGGTGCTTGCGGTTATTTTCAATAAGGA
>JBJFHV010000514.1:0-5057 GCA_051894015.1 Acutalibacteraceae bacterium
GGTTTTTCAGGCAACAGCCACTTCATTTCCTCACACCAAAACCGAATACAAATAAATCCGGCAGGCATATTTTCAGGTGTATCTATCATTTCGTATTTATCGCACTGAAAGTCGAATTGAAATAATCCGATTACAATTCGTGGATCAGGTCGGTCATCTGCAAAACCGTTTTCTGAAAGCTCTTCAATTGTTGTCAGTTTTCGGGCGGATATTCCAAATATGTTCCGCAAACCAAATAATATCCGCCGCAGGGACTCTCCCCTTTTTTACTTACTCCGATATGTTCGATATCACAACATTCAGGTGTGATTGCGAAAGCATCAAAAAACGCTCTTTCATCTGCGCTTAATGTTTTGCAGTATTCCGCAAAATTTCTGTTTGCCTGACTATCTTTCTTTTTATAAATGGAATAATACTGTCTCGTCTTCTCAATGTTAACAGCAATTTTCCAGTCTCCGTATTGTACTATTTTCATAGTATCCCCGCTATACTATTTTTATCATTATTCATAGAGTTAAACAAGTTTAAACAAAAAAACGACACTTAAAGAATCAGTGCCGTTTATCTGGTGCCGGTGGTGGGACTCGAACCCACACGGTATCGCTACCAACGGATTTTGAGTCCGTCACGTCTGCCAATTCCATCACACCGGCGCTACCGATAGATTATATAATAATTGTCTTTCCCTGTCAAGCTTTTTTTCAATTATTCCCGAATAAGCGGGCAAATCTTATTCTATCGATGTTTGCTCGTCAATTATTTCATCGGCAAGTTCAACAACTCTTGAAGCAACTTTTTCTCTTTGCTTTTTCGTCGTAACCATATAAATCGGATACGCAGCCGCAATTCCCGCAAGACCGACGATTCCGACAAAAATCCCGGGAACAAATAATTCTTCTGACCATACCGTTGTAAAACTCATTCCGAAACCAAATATAAGCACACTGATTACGCCGATGACAGAAGAGACAATTTTTCCGGATCTTTTTGTGCCCGCGTCAAGTTTTCTGAGGGTTGTTATTTTGTCTTCCGTATTCTTTTTCTCGGAAACATACTTTTCGCGAATGTTTTTTACTTCCTGTAAAGCTCTTTGTTGTTTATTATCCATGATCACTGCTCCTTTTCCATACGATGCGTTTAATTATAAAAGAGCGATATTTATTATAGTGCAAACTTATGTTAAACTTGTATTAAATGAGATTTTAAGGAAGTTATGATTCCATCGGCGCATCAAAGCGTTTACTGTGATTGATTCATAAGTTCCTTCATTTCCTTTTTTGATTTGATTAACATATACACTGCACAAATCAGTATAGCCGTACATACGAAAGCTCCGGTAACACCAACCATTCTTTGACGCATCAAGGTATCGCCGTTGCCGAACTGAGTTAACATTGTTGTTTCAAGTGACAGGACGGACACGAGCGAAACCATGAAGCTGATTATTTTTATACAGATAATCAGCGGTGAACCGACTTTTCTGAATTTAATCAAATTCACGGTTGTTGAGATAACCATATAAAAGCAGTAAAGTGCCATTATGTATATCAGATAGCCTGTATATTCATATCCCTTGTCTTTCCCTATCATAAAAGCGACCATAACTGTCAGCACCTGATTGATGAGTAAGAGAACATATGCACAGAATCTATAGATTTTGTATTCGGAAACGGTATCCGTTTTTCCGGCGCTTTTTATGATATGCCGTATTATATAAATTCGCATCAATGCAAGAAGCAGATAATATAAGGAAACGGACATAAACCACACAGAACGGTTAATGATCCCAAAAACAAGTTTAGTTAATGCAAAGACGAGGTTTATACCTGAACCGATATGCAAATTGATCCTTTCACGAAAAAACATATCGTTCTTGAACCGTCGCACCATAGGATAATCATGCAGCTTGACAAACAAGCTGCTGTTTTTCATTTTTCGTATCTTTGAGACGATAAATCCAATACATATACTAAGACTGTACGCAGAGAGGAAATACACGATGCATGTCCAAACGGATTCCTTCTGATGCGAAGCAAAAACATAGGATAACAGCGAAAATGAAACAGCGGAAATGATCAGCGTTGGCACAAGCGGCAAAACGAATAGTCGTTCAAGTACCCTCTTCAATCGCTTCACTTACTCATCCTTAAAGTAACCGTAAACTCACTGCCCTTTCCCGGCTCACTGGAAACAGATATTTTGCTTTTTGTTATATCCATTATTTTCTTAACCAACGCCAGACCCAGCCCGTTTCCTGCTGAAGCTCTTGAAGTATCTCCCTGATAGAACTTATCAAAGATATGACTTTTTACTTCTTGCGTCATTCCGCAGCCGGAGTCTTTCACCTTAACCACCGCCTGTTCGCCCTCTTTTTTTAAAGATACATATACCATTCCGCCCTCCGGCGTAAACTTCATAGCGTTAGAGAACAGATTATTCCAAACAAGACTCATCATTTCAGGATCTTCGTTAATGAACACACAGTCTTCTATATCGCTTTCAATTGAAATGTTTTTGTCTTCCCAAAGGCTTTCAAAATTCAAAAGACATTCACAAATCTGATTGCTCAGATCATAGCGCTGCACATTCGGAAAAATCTGCTGGTTTTCAAGCTTACTGAGTTTTAATATATTCGTTATCAGCGCATTCAGCCGTCTTGAGGCTTCTGTAATTGTTTTTGCATAATCCAGCCGTTCCTTTTCCGACAGATTCTTTGACTGAAGCAAGGTACCGTAGTTTTGAATAATTGAAAGCGGCGTTTTAATCTCATGAGAGACATTGGAGATGAAATCGTTTTTTAATATTTCAACACTCGACAGTTCTTCTGTCATTTTGTTAATGCCGTCAATTACCTTCTCAAAGTCATACCATGTATAGTTTCTTCCTGTTTTTTCAATTCTTACCGAAAAATCGCCTTTCATAATCCGGCTTAACGCAAGTGTTATGTTTTCGATTGATTTTTCGAGCGTAAGACGTCTTCTTAAAGAATCAACAATGACAAACAGAATCGATATGAAAAAGATGTTAGCAAAAGTTTGTCTGGCTCTTGCCGTAATGTATTCAACCGTAAACTGAGCACCATGAGCAAAAATCATAATAGAGCAGGTTGTAATAAAGCATGAAAGAAGAAAGAAGCAAAAGAAGTCTACAAATTTTCCGGCAATTTTTCTTGCAATTATTCGTTTTTTGCTCATTTCAGCACCGCCTTATATCCGAGTCCGTGAACCGTTACAATTTCAAAACCGTCACAAGCTGAAATTTTATCTCTGATTTTTGTAATATACACGTCAACGGTCCTCGGGCCCGACGATGTGTCGGAACTCCAGAATTCGTCCATCAACTGGCTTCTTGTGAAGGTCTTTTTCGGATAAGACAACAGCTTAAACAACAAATTAAATTCGCGAACAGTAAGAGATACTTCTTTATTATCAATGTATGCAGTGTATTCATCAGCATCAAGAGTAAGATTGCCCACAACCAGCTTTTTGCTTGAAGCAATCTGCGCTCGTCTCAAAAGCGCACCGACTCTTAAATACAGTTCATCAAGATCAATGGGCTTGACCATATAATCGTCAATACCGATGCGAAAGCCCTTTTGCTTCGAATAAAAATCATCTCTTGCGGTCATGAAAAGAATCGGAATATTCGCATTCAAGGCACGTACATTTTTGGCAAGCTCAAAGCCGTCAATCTCAGGCATCATAATATCCGAAATAATCAAATCAAAAAAGCAATCATAAATTGCATCATATGCGTCGCTGGCATTATAACAGCTGACAGTATCATAACCTCCCTCTTTCAGAAAGGAACATACCGAGCGGTTGAGCGCTCTGTCATCTTCAACAACAAGAATTTTAAACATAAAACACAATACTGCCGAAGTCAGACTCCGGACTCTCCTTTTATCAAAATTATTCGGTTTGATAGTAACATATAATTGTTAAAGTTTTATTTCTTACGATGTAAAAAACAGATCATTTTTTCAATTTTATAAAAAGATCAGGGTTGACTCTCAGGAATCTTAGGATTCATCCGAACAGATTTTAATCTTTCATTGACTTTTTGTTAATATAATGTTAAGATGATAAAAAACGAAAAGGAAGATAATGATGAAAAAGGTTATTGCACTATTGCTTACTACGCTTATGCTGTTGAGTTTGGTTGTGCCGGCAGCAGCGGTTCCGGTTGAAACAAGATCAAAGTATCCTATCGTCTATTTCCGCGGAAACAGCGAGGATATCGTTGATGAGGACGGGAACATCGTTTATGACTTTGACGTTGACGGCGAAACCATCAAACAAATGGCAAAGAAAATTCTTCCCTATTTTGCAAAAGGCTATCTGACCAACGATTTCGATGAATACTACAAAGTATTCGGTGAAGAAATGGCTAAGCTTTATGACAGATGCCTGCTCGACGGCAACGGTGATCCTCAGTACGGTACGGGAATTTCCGAAAAACAAAAGCAGGACAACATCAGAGAAATGAATTCCAACTATGCCGACTGGAACGGCAAATTCGGCATCAACAGCTATGACTTTGCCAATGACTGGCGTCTTGATCCCCTCGCCACCGTTGATGATGTTGACGATTATATCAACGGCATTCTGAAGGCAACAGGTAAGAACAAGGTTTCCCTTGCGTGCAAATGCTTAGGCGGCGATTTGATTCTTGCTTACCTTGCCAAGTACGGCACTGCAAAAATACATGCTGTTTGCTTCGGCTCAACCGTAGCGTTCGGCGGCGATCTTGTAAATGATATGTTTTCAGGACGCATGAAGGTTGACAGTGAAAGCCTTACCCGATTCGTTAATGACGATTTTCTGGCAAAAGAGTTTGGAAAAAGCAACAAGGTTGTTTATGAATTTTTAAAAGAAACGATGAATCTTGCCGATGCTACCGGAATCGCACAGGGCGCGACCGATGCTTTCATGAAGCTTCTTTACAACAAGCTTTACGAAGGTCTTGTTCCCGCGCTTGCTACGTCCACATACGGTACATGGCCCGGATATTGGACCATGATTACGGCTGACCGTTACGAAGAAGCCAAGACTTTC
>JBJFHV010000515.1:0-5046 GCA_051894015.1 Acutalibacteraceae bacterium
GAAATCGGCTCGTCAAGAAGGATCGCTTTCGGATGCAGGGCGATGATACTCGCAAGACACACGAGCTGAAGCTTACCGCCCGAAAGAGAGGACAGCGGCGTATCAAAAATATCCTCCAAGCCGAAATAGGCCGCCGCTTCAGCCGTTCTCATGCGTATCGTAGGCGGTTCATAGCCGAGGTTTTCAAGTCCGAACGCAAGCTCACTTCTGACGGTGTGCGTGACTGCCTGAAAATCGGGATTCTGAAGAACAAAGCCGATTTTCTGCGCCTCTTCTTCCGCCGGAAGTGCTGAAACCTCTTTTCCGAAAAGCTTCCGCTTGCCGCTGTATTCCCCCTCAAAAGAAAGTGACGGCTTCAACGACCGTAAAAGAGTGGTTTTGCCGCTGCCGCTTCTTCCCGTAATCAGAACAAATTCTCCCGGCTTGATTCCGAAGCTGATCTGATCGAGCGCCGGAACCTTTTCACCGGGATAAAAAAAGCTCAGATTTTCGATTTCAAAATCAAAATTATCCATACATCAAATACCCGTCGGGCTTCCTTTCTTTATAGGGCTTTACAAGGCTTTTTTCCCGTAAATCGAGCGCATACGGAAACAGGCAAAGCAGTAAAAACGCTGCAAACGACAAGACGTCCAGCAGACCGAAACGCTCAATCTCAATAATCGGATTGTATAAGGCTTTCAGCCCGAAAACGGCAAAGCAAGACAGTCCGAAAAGAATCCCGGTTGCCGCCGCCGATAATCCGTCATAAACAGTAAAAACGAACTTACTGTATGCGCTTCGTCTTTTCACGGCATAACCGCGCGCTTTCATGGAATAGGACGTGTCAATTGCGTTTTCGAGCACCCATGTCACCAAAACAGAAAGCTTATGCGCCGAAGCCTTGAACTTTTTCAAAAGGTTCTTTTCCGTACCGGAAAGACCGATCCCCCTGCCTGCGTTTTCTACTTCGGCATAGCCGTCTCTCAGCATCGGAATGAACCGAAGCGTCATCGAAATAACAAGCGCAAGACGGGGTGAAAACCGACCGAATAAGTAAACGAATTTATCGCCGTCGATGATTTCGTTGAAGCAGTCAAGCCACAGCATCACAGACAAAAACTTCACGGCAAGAAAAAGGCCGTACAAAACCGCCTCGAGCGTGAAATTGTTTCCGCTTTTCATCACAAATAAAACCGTCACCCCGTAATGGCTGAACAGACCGTTAATCAGCGGAACAAAAATAAGAACGGGAATGACGGCAAGAGCAATCCCCTTTGCCGCCTTTTTCCCTTTCAGATATCTGTCATAAACCGCGGCGGCAAACAAGGAGCTCACCGCCACAGCAGGATGACTCATTGACAGAGACAGAATGAAAACCGAAAGAAAATAGCAAAATCCGACAGCGGGATGAGAATTTTTAAGTCCGGAGCCTTTCATCATTTTCAAACGAAACAAGCCGTCTCCTTTCTAAGGGAACTCTGATTCAACGGATATATGTTGTGATTGATTCAGAGATTTCCTAATAATCAAAAGCCTAATGCCTTTATTATGCTTTCATAAAGAGAAACCATTTTGATCAAAAATTCGTTGATGACATTGAAGTGATCGCTTTTTTCAACGGCAAAAATATAGCCGGAATCATTTTTATAATACAGCGTACCGTCTGAGCCGACAGAAATCGGACTGATGCAATACTGTCTTTTATTTTCGCCGGGTTTGTAAAGCACCGCAGCATTTCCGCTCTTCTGACCTGCGCTGTCTTCGAGAACAACAACGCTTCCGACATTATTGTTCAAGGTTGCGTAAACATATACCTTGCCGGTGTCCTTGTAATACGCGTCACAAACGGTCACCGTACTTTGCGGATAGCCGTCAACATCGGCATGATAGATTTTTTTCAGCGTTGAAGCGTCGAGAACAAGAAGCTGTCCTTTCTGCCCGTTCTGAGCACCGACATACAGACGGCCGGCGTAAATCACGGGGGTAGCCGTCACCTCTCCGGGCGCCTTGAACGAACGAAGCGACGAAAACGCACCGGTACTCGAATTCATTTTAAATTTATAGACATAACCCGCCTTGCTGGAAACATAGTAACAACCGGTGTCGGCATAATAAGTAACCGCACTGCGAATATCGCCTTTTACCGAAAGCGTTCCGGCAAGCTTGCCTGTTTTTTTGTTGACCGAAATAATTCTTGATGTACTTGTACTGTCGGAGTTTCCGTTGTCACAGCCGAATACGGCATAGTTTTTGGTGATTGCGGCGCCGGCCCAATAATAACCGCCCTTGTTCTTTCTGACCCAGACGGGCGATTTCTTTTCGTTGGTTTTCTTGGTGTTTTCGTCTTTTGCGCTCAGACAAACATAGTTTGCATAGTTTTCTTCTCCGCGCCAGAAGCCGGTGTAAAGATAGCCGCCGTCATAGGTGATCGGACACAAAGCCTGTCCGCCGAGCGCATCCTGATAGATCCAGAGCGACTCAAGTGTTTTATAGCTGAACGCCTGAACGATGCCGTTGTCTAAAGCTGCATAAATAACGCCGCCGTAATAAGTCGGGCTCGTCGTAGCAAATCCGACATCGGAGTACATAGAAGCCTTGGCAAGAACTTCTCCGTTCTCGCAGTCGAGCTTATAGATCGTCTTGCCGGAAAGAACAATCAGCGTGTTTCCGACAACGAGCGGCGGAGTCGGCGCGTTTTTGTAGCCGCTTCCGAATGACTTGGTAAATCTTTGCGCCGTCTGTCTTGCCGTTGTCGGCATCTGATAGCTGAAAATGTTTTTTCTCGGCTCACTGACGGCCGTACCGAAAACGCAGACGCTCGATATCAGCATCAGTACCGCAAGCAAAAATGATAATCTCTTCTTCATAGTTTCTTCCTCCTGAAAATTTCCTCCAAAAAAAAGCATAAAATGCCCTTTTTCAGCAAAAGGGCATCATTATGACTGTTGTTCTCATTATTTCCCGATTGCCCGAAATAAATGATGATTATGAAAAAGGTCTTCCGACTTACAGCAAAAGCTGATTACGGTAATGGCGGTTGCTCCGGATTTTCACCGGTATTTCCCTTTTTATCAATACATCTGCAAAATTACAGATTATTCTTCAGCAGCTTCCTCGGCAGCTTCTTCAACGGCGGGAGCGGCCTCTTCAACAACTTCCTCAGCGGCTTCCTCAACAGCTTCTTCAGCAGCCTCTACCGGCTCGTCATCTTCAAGAAGAGCGCGGATAGAAAGGTTAACGTGCTTCTTTTCGGTGTCGATACCGATAACCTTCGCCTTGACAACTTCGCCGATGGTAAGCTCGTCTTTCGGAGAAGCGATGTGACGGTTCGCGATCTGTGAAATATGGATAAGACCTTCAAGACCTTCGCTGATTTCGGCAAAAGCACCGAAAGTGCAGAATCTTACGATCTTAACGTCGATAACAGAACCGACTTCGTTATTTCTGATGAAGATTTCCCACGGATTGGTCTCAGCGGTCTTGTAGCCGAGCGAGATCTTTCTCTTGCCGTCTTCGTCGATAAGAGCCTTGATATAAACCTTGATTTCGTCGCCGACGGAAACAACCTCGGACGGATTCTTGATTCTCTTCCAGGAAAGCTCGGAGATGTGAACCATACCCTCAGCGCCGCCGATATCTACAAATGCACCGTACGGTACGATCGACTTGACGGTGCCGATGTACTCCTTGCCTTCTTCCGCGTCCTGCCACACCTTTTCGAAGCTTTCGCTGCGCTCGATGTTTCTTGCGGCGCGGACGGAACCGACGGCACGCTTCTTCTGCTTGTCGGCTTCAATAATAAGAAGTTTCACGGTCTGACCGACGGAATCGGAAAGCTCAGAGCCCTTGGGTACGCCGAGAAGCGAACCGGGGATAAAGACGCGGACGCCCTTCGGATAAGCGAGAACGCCGCCCTTTACCGCCTGAGCGATGGTAGCTTCGAGAATTTCTTGGTTTTCATATGCTTCAACGATCTTTTCCCACGCGTTCTTGTCGTCAAAACGACGCTTGGAAAGCATCATGGTACCTTCGGAATCGTTGGTCTTCATGATGATAAGATCGATCTTGTCGCCGATCTTGAGTTCCTTCTGGTAGTCGGCGGACGGATCGTTGCTGTACTCCTCTGCGGGGACAAATCCGGCGTACTTACGGCCGGTGTCAACCTGTATTTCACTGGGCGTCATACCCACGACAATTCCTTCAACGTGAGCCTCGGTGTTCACCGCACCTTCGGAATTTTCTTCCATTGCCTTTACAAAGTAAATGTCATCGGAAGTTTTGTTTTCATTGTTTAAGATTTCGGACATAGTAATATGTACCTCCTTTATTATACGTGCAGGAGTCGAAGCCCCTGCTGTTACCCCGATCAGGCTGAAAGCGCGAAAATCAATATCATACAGTTCCTTTGCGCTTTCAATAAGAAAAGTCGGACAGTTCTTCTCACATACCGACTTAAGCTTAACGGTATTCGAGCTGAAGTGCCCGCCTACCACAATCATGGCGTCGCAGTGCTTCGACATCTCCAAAGCTTCCTGCTGCCGATTTTGAGTCGCTTTACATATTGTATCAAAATAAATTGCTTTTGTACATACTTTTTTTAAAAATTTTAGTATTTTTTTGCCCTCTTCGACAGAAAAAGTTGTCTGAAAAACGAGTATAATCTCTTTTTGGAATAATTCTTCGCTTTCTTCAAACAGTCTTTCGGCTTCTTCAAGCGTTCTGACAACAAAGGACGCACCTTTTGCTACGCTCCGAAAACCGCAGACCTCAGGATGTCTGTCGTCGCCGGCAATCAAAAGCACATTGTTTTCGTTGGTGTTTTCGCCGACAATCTTATGAATTTTCATCACATACGGACAGGTCGTGTCTACATATTTTATTCCCAGCTCGTCAAGTCTCTGTCTTGTCTGCACCGTAATTCCGTGCGCTCTGATAACGACGGTGCTGTCCTTGTCGGCTTCATCGGGGCTGTCGATGATCCGGACGCCTTTTTTCTTGAAGTCGTCGATCACCTGAGGATTATGGATAATGGGTCCAAGAGGGAAGACTTTTTCCCTTTTTTCG
>JBJFHV010000516.1:0-5044 GCA_051894015.1 Acutalibacteraceae bacterium
ACGCCGCCACCTTCCCCTAAAGGGGACGGCTTTTACACCGCTAAACTAAAATTTACCGACCCGCTCACGGCTCGGGCACTTAGCTTTCAATTAAGCACCGTGTACCCCCGGCATTGGTGTCGCCACGCGACAAACTAAAATTTATCGATATAAAAAACAAGCCCGATCTGTGCTTGAATTACTCAGTCCCGATTGAATAAAAGGAGTGCTTTCTATGCAGCTTTACGAAAACTATATCACCGAAAAAGAACAGGCACTGCTTTTATCTGTCGATACCGGTGAATTTGATGCCGTCGCTTCGATCGATGAACTCGAACAGCTTGCCTATACCGCAGGCGCCGAGGTTGTCGGTAAGGTCATTCAGAAAAGAGAAACACCCGAAGCCGCAACCTTTTTAGGTTACGGTAAAATCGCCGAGGTTATCGCATTTTGTCAGATGAACACGGTTGATATTCTCATTTTCGACAGCGAGCTGACCCCGTCTCAGCAGCGAAACATCGAAAAGCTGACCGATGTACGGGTCATCGACCGCACTATGCTGATTCTTGATATTTTTGCCGCACGGGCAAGGACAAACGAAGGCAAGCTTCAGGTAGAGCTTGCTCAGCTGAAGTACTCTTTGCCCCGCCTTTCGGGTAAGGGCACCGAGCTCTCCCGTCTCGGCGGCGGCATCGGTACAAGAGGCCCCGGTGAAACGAAGCTTGAAACCGATAAGCGTCATATAAGGCGCAGAATCCAGAAGCTTGAAAACGACCTGAGTGAGCTTGAAAAGCGGCGCGACCGGCTCAGAAGCCGAAGACGGAAAAACGGCATTGAAACCGTTGCGATCGTCGGTTATACGAACGCCGGAAAATCAACGCTGATGAATATGCTCACGAACGCGGGTGTCCTTGCCGAAGATAAGCTGTTTGCGACGCTTGACCCGACGTCGCGTGCATTAACACTTCCCGACGGAAGAAAGGTCATGCTGATTGACACGGTCGGACTGATCCGGCGGCTTCCCCATAAGCTTGTCGAAGCGTTCAAGTCCACTTTGGAAGAAGCGGCCGAGGCTTCGGTGATTCTGAACGTCTGTGACGCTTCTGACGAGCACGCAAATGAGCACCTTGACGTGACGAAGAATCTGCTTGAAGAGCTTGGCTGTGCGGGCATTCCCGTGATCTCCGTCATGAATAAATGCGATAAGGTCGGCGATATTTACTCGATGCCGACCTTCGGAAAGACGGTTCTGATCTCCGCCCTTGAGGGCAGGGGACTTGACGCACTTCTTGATGCGATCGTCAAAGAGCTTCCGCCGACAAGACGAAGCGCAAAGCTTCTCATTCCGTTCAAGGACGGTGCACTTGCCGCACGGGTACGAAAAGAAGGAGCGGTAGAAAAGGAAGAATACCGCCCCGATGGGTTATATATGGAAGCGACGGTTCACGTGTCGCTGCTTGAAGAACTGAAGGATTTTATTGTTGACTGACCGCTTGTGTTGAAGTCGTCAGCTCACTTTCTTCCGGCATATAAAACGTATGCATAAATCCGTCAAGCTCTACACTGGAAACGTCTCCGCCGATGACACAGCCGTCATAGATCAGGATATTTCCCCGGATGTTGTCGCTGTTTTCAAGCCCCGGGTAATTTGTGATTTTGTAGGAGCGGAATCTGACCCTTGTGCCCTTGTACTTTTCAAGGTCAAGCCCCTGAAGCTCCTGAAGCTCGTTGTACTTTTGGTACGTTTCGTCGAACTCTTCGGGAATGACGACCTCCTTGACTTCGACGGCTTCTTCGTCAACCTGCCAGCCGAACTGCGAAAAGAACGCAATCCGTTCCTGCTCGGTTGAAGCCTTGAGCGAAATTCCGTTTTGCTTGACGGCGGGTCGGTTTTCGCTTTTGCTGACAAAATAAACGGCTCCGAGCGTGACAAGAACGACGGCAAGCGCGATGGCGGCGACGGCTTTCAGCTTTGACGATTTGACGGAGATCACAAACATATCTATCACCATTCCGATTCAATAGAATAAGCAGACGAGGATCGAATCTCGCTCGCTTAATGTATATGCAAAGAAAAAAGGAAAGATACCATGGATTACATACCGTATAATTCAAGAAATACACTTCATAAAAGCGTCTGCGGCGCTGCGGCCGTCGGCGAAAAGATCACCTTTAAGCTTGTGATGCCCCGATCGCTCGGCGTTACGGGCGTTGACCTTGTGATACATGAGGACGAAAAAGAGGAACAACGCATCGGCTTTTTCTGGCTGTCGATGCAAGGCGAGGGCGAAGAATGGTGGTGTCTTGACTACATACCGAAAAAAAGCGGACTGTTTTTTTATCACTTCGATTATCACACCTATTGGGGTACCACGTCGATTAAACATTCGGGCAGCTGTCTCGGTCAGCTCAGCGGCGGAATCAGTGACTGGCAGCTGACGGTCTATGATAAGGATTTCAAAACGCCCGATTGGCTCAAGGGCGGACTGATTTATCAGATTTTTCCCGACCGCTTCTTTTCTTCGGGTGAACCGAAAAAGAATGTGCCGGCTGACCGTGTGCTTCGCACCGATTGGGGCGGCGAGCCGTACTGGAAGCCGAATGACCGGGGAAAGGTACTCAATAACGACTATTTCGGCGGCGACTTAAAAGGAATCGAAAAAAAGCTTGATTATCTTGCCTCTATGGGCGTGACGTGTCTCTATCTCAACCCGATTTTCGAAGCACAGAGCAATCACCGCTATGATACGGCCGATTACAGCCGCATAGACAGCGTTTTAGGCACGGAGAAGGATTTTACCCACCTTTGTAAGCAGGCTGAAAAACGCGGAATTTCCGTCATTCTTGACGGCGTTTTCAGCCACACGGGCGACGACAGTCTTTACTTCAACAAATACGGCCGCTACGACAGTGTCGGCGCGTATCAGTCAAAAGAGTCGAAGTATTACGGCTGGTATAAATTCGAAACCTGGCCCGACAAATACCGCTCCTGGTGGGGAATCGACATTCTTCCCGAAGTGTCGGAGGAAAGCCCCGATTTTATTGAGTTTATCGCCGGTGAAAACGGAATAGCAAGAAAGTGGCTTCGTTGCGGCGCAAGAGGCTGGCGGCTTGATGTGGCGGACGAGCTTCCCGATGAATTCTTAGACGCGTTCCGAAAGGCCGTCAAGGACGAAAAAAGCGATGCTGTTGTGCTCGGAGAAGTGTGGGAGGACGCCTCGAATAAATCAAGCTACGGAAAACGCCGCCGGTATCTGCAGGGTGCTCAGCTTGACTCGGTGATGAACTATCCGTTCGCCGAAGCGATCATTTCCTTTATCCGAAGCGGAAAAGTTGAGGGTTTCACGGATAAAATTCTCACGATTACGGAAAACTATCCCAAGTGCGTGGTTGATGTGCTGATGAACCATATCGGAACGCACGACACCATGCGTGCGATTACCTGCCTTGCCGGTGACAGCTGTGAATACCGGGACAGAGACTGGCAAAGCAAAACGAAGCTCACCGATGAGCAATACGAAAAGGGCGTAAAGCTTTTAAAATTAGCTTCGGCGATTCAATATACACTGCCCGGTGTGCCGTCGCTTTATTACGGCGACGAAGCCGGTATGCAGGGCTATAAAGACCCGTTTAACCGTGTCTGCTACCCGTGGGGAAACGAAAACCGGCAGCTTCTTCGGTGGTATCGGCTTTTAGGCAGTATCCGCAAGCACTGTCAGTGCCTGAAAGACGGAACGTTTTGCACCGTTTCCGAAATGCTCGGCTGTCTTGCGTTCACAAGAAGCGCAAAGGCAGACGAAATTCTTGTCATTATCAACCGCAACGAACACCCGATTGACTACTATCTGCCCGAAAAATGGCATGCGGCGTCATCGCTTTTGTCGGGTGAAATGTTAGGGGACAGAGTCAAGCTCGGTGCCCTGGATGCGGCAGTTTTAAAACTTACAAAGGAGAAATTAAAATGAGCGAATGGACGGAAGTAAAAATCTGCGTCAATGCCGACGACGTGGACAAAGCAGGGGATATTGCGACAATGGTTGTGCCCTACGGCATTTATATTGAGGATTACCGTGACCTTGAACAGCAGGCGTGGGAGATTGCCCACATTGACCTGATCGACGAGGAGCTTTTGCAAAAGGACAGAACCAAGGCATTTGTCCATATCTATATTTCACCCGAGGAAAATCCGCTTGAAGCGGTGGCGTTTTTGCAGGAACGGCTTTCCAGTGAGGGCATACAGAACGAGATCGTCACGAATCAGTGCCGCAACGAGGACTGGGAAAACAACTGGAAGCAGTATTTTCACCCGATCCCGGTCGGTGAAAAGCTTCTGATCCGCCCGACATGGGAGGACGAATTTGACCCGATGGGCAGAACTGTGCTGAATATCGAACCGGGGCTTGCGTTCGGCACGGGCACGCATGAAACAACAAGACTGTGCCTTGAAACGCTTGAAAAATACATTACACCCGAAACCGAGGTGCTTGACGTCGGCTGCGGTAGCGGAATCCTTTCGATTGCATCGCTTCTTTTAGGCGCAAAAAGTGCAACAGGTGTGGATATTGACGCGCTTGCGGTCAAGACAGCCGAAGAAAACGGCGAAGCGAACGGACTTCATGAGCCGAAACTTACATTTTTACAGGGCAACCTGACCGACAAGGTCAGCGGAAAATATGACGTGGTCGTTGCCAATATTGTGGCGGATATAATAATTCTTTTCTGCAAAGACGTTGCAAAGTTTATGAAAGATGATGCCGTTTTCATCACATCGGGCATAATAGATACAAGGGAGCAGGACGTGATTGACGCTTTCGAAAAATACGGCTTTAAAATTAAGGCAAGACACACGGAAAAAGGTTGGGTGTGCTTTGAATGCGTGAAAGCGTAGCATTTAGTTGTATGGCGCGACCGATGCCGGGGTCGGTATGCATGAAATTTTCTATCTGACAGCCCGAACCGTGGGTTGAGTGATAAATTTTAGTTTGTCGGTCGCAAGGCGACACCAATGCCGGGGTACACGGTGCTTAATTGAAAGCTAAGTGCCCGAGCCGTGAGCGGGTCGGTA
>JBJFHV010000517.1:0-5026 GCA_051894015.1 Acutalibacteraceae bacterium
TATAAAAAGCAGATGAGAATCGCCCTTCGTAACTGCGGCGTTATCGACCCGGAAAATATCGAAGAAGCGATCGCCTGCGATGCTTATCAGGCGCTTGCCAAGGTGCTGACCACCATGAAGCCGCAGGACGTCATCGATGAGCTTCTTGCCGCAGGACTCAGAGGAAGAGGCGGCGCCGGCTTCCCGACGGGACGCAAATGGGCTTTTGCCATGGCGCAGGACAACGATACGAAATATGTCTGCTGCAACGCCGACGAGGGCGACCCGGGCGCATTCATGGACAGATCCGTTCTTGAGGGTGATCCGCACGCCGTTATCGAAGCCATGGCGATTGCCGGCTATACCATCGGCTCCAAGCAGGGCTATGTCTATGTCCGTGCGGAATATCCGATTGCCGTTGAAAGACTGAAAATTGCCATTGAACAGGCGAAGGAATACGGTCTTTTAGGCAAGGACATTCTGGGCACAGGCTTTGAATTTAATATTGATATCCGCCTCGGTGCAGGTGCGTTTGTCTGCGGTGAGGAAACCGCCCTGATGACCTCCATTGAGGGTCACAGAGGCGAACCGAGACCGAGACCGCCGTTCCCGGCGATCAAGGGTCTTTTCGGCAAACCGACGATTCTTAACAACGTTGAAACCTACGCCAATATCGCTCCGATTATCTTAAACGGCTCGAAGTGGTATTCCTCGATCGGTACCGACAAGTCCAAGGGCACCAAGGTATTTGCTCTCGGCGGAAAGATCAACAATGTCGGATTGGTTGAAGTTCCCATGGGTACAACAATCCGTGAAATCGTCGAAGAAATCGGCGGCGGCGTGCCGAACGGAAAGAAGTTCAAGGCGGCTCAGACCGGAGGTCCCTCCGGCGGCTGTATCAGTGCGGAATATATGGACGTTCCGATTGACTACGACAACCTGATTGAAATCGGCTCCATGATGGGTTCGGGCGGAATGATCATTCTCGACGAGGATACCTGCATGGTGGATATTTCGAAGTTCTATCTGGAATTTACCGTTGACGAAAGCTGCGGTAAGTGCACACCCTGCCGTATCGGTACAAAGAAGCTTCTCGATTACCTGACCCGCATCACCGAGGGCAAGGGCACGGTCGAAGACCTTGACAAGATCAAGGAGCTTTCCAACCACATGAAGAGCTCGTCGCTTTGCGCACTTGGACAGACGGCGGCAAACCCGATCCTTTCCACGATGAACGCCTTTTACGATGAATATCTCGCTCACATAAAAGAAAAGAAATGCCCGGCTCACGTCTGCAATGCTCTTCTTGTTTTTGAAATCGACCCCGACAAGTGCAAGGGCTGTACGCTTTGTATGCACAACTGTCCGGTCGGCGCCATCAGAGGCAGCGTCAAGAAACCACATGTCATTGACTCGGCGAAATGTATTCACTGCGGACTTTGCATGGAAAACTGCCACTTCAGCGCCATTTCAAAGAAATAAGGAGGAGGAGACAAATGGTTACGCTTAAAATTAACGGTATTCCCGTAAAAGCCGAAGAAGGCATGACGATTATGGACGCGGCAAAGCTTGCCGGAATCGACATTCCCTCTCTTTGCTATCTGAAAGAAATCAACTGCATCGGCGCCTGCCGTGTGTGCGTTGTGGAAGTCAAGGGCGCAAGAAGCCTTGTTGCCTCCTGCGTTTATCCCGTTGCTGAGGGACTTGAAGTCTGGACCAACACCCCGAAAGTCCGTCAGTCAAGACAGACCACGCTGGAACTGCTTCTTTCGGAGCATCACAAAAAATGTCTTTCCTGCGTGCGTTCAAGCCGCTGTGAGCTTCAGAAGCTTTGCAAAGATTACGGCGTTGACGAGGATCGCTTCCCCGACACCGAAAAATTACAGGAAATTGACCTTTCCTCCTCTTACCTGGTAAGAGACAACAATAAATGTATTCACTGTATGCGCTGTGTTGCCGCCTGTGACCATCAGTCGGTATCCGTTATCGGCCCAAGACAGAGAGGCCACAACAAGACCATCGGCTGTGCTTTTGACATTCAGCTTCAGAATACCTCGTGTGTCGGCTGCGGTCAGTGTATCGTTTCTTGCCCCGTAGGCGCACTTTACGAAAAGAGCAGTATTCCCGATGTATGGGAAGCCATTGCCGACCCGACGAAGAAAGTCGTATTCTTCACCGCTCCGGCGGTCAGAGCAACGCTCGGCGAGGAATTTGATCTTCCGATCGGAACGAACGTGGAAAAGAAAATTCCGGGTGCCGTAAGAAGACTCGGCGCAGATGCTGTTTTCGATATGGACGTGACGGCTGACCTTACGATTATGGAGGAAGCCTACGAGCTTCTTGACCGTATCAAGAACGGCGGAACGCTTCCGATGTTTACCTCCTGCTGTCCGGGTTGGATCAAGTTCTGTGAGCATAACTATCCCGAGCTTTTGCCGAATCTTTCCTCGTGCAAATCTCCGCAGCAGATGTTCGGCGCACTTCTCAAGTCCTACTACTGCGAAAAGAACGGCATTGACCCGAAGGATCTTTTCGTCGTTTCCGTCATTCCCTGTACCGCAAAGAAATTCGAAGTCACAAGAGATGAGATGATCGCTGACGTTGACGTTGCTCTGACAACAAGAGAGCTTGCCCAGATGATTTCGGGTGCGGCAATCAACTTCAATTCTCTTCAGGATGAAGAATTCGATTCTCCGTTCGATATCGCTTCGGGTGCAGGCGTCATCTTCGGTGCAACCGGCGGCGTTATGGAAGCGGCGCTTCGTACAGCGGCTTTTGTCCTTGACGGAACAACCCCCGAGCCGAGCTTTGAGCAGGTCAGAGGCATGAGAGGCATCAAGAGTGCTACCTACGTTATCGCCGGCAAGGAACTGAAAGTTGCCGTTGCCAGCGGACTGAAGAACGCAAGAGAGCTTTGCGAACAGGTCAAAAAAGGTGAGTCCCCGTATCAGTTTATCGAAATCATGGCTTGTCCCGGCGGCTGTATCAACGGCGGCGGTCAGCCGATTCAGCGTGACGCAACAAGAAACACCTATCCGGTCAACGAGCTTCGCGCAAAAGCACTTTACACAGAGGACGAACAGCTTCGATATCATCGTTCGGACGAGTCTCCCGTTATTGACACGATTTACAAAGAGTACTTTGGTGAACCGAACAGCGAAAAGGCACACCATATTCTTCATACAAGTTATCACGAACGCGAAAAGTATTGATTTTTCTGTTTTTCATTATCGAAAAATCTTATGCCTTGGATTTTTGACCGGGCATAAGATTTTTTGTTGTTTGGTATAAAAAAACGGAAGAACCTGACAAATTTTTTGCCTGTTTGGATAAAAGCAATAAATTATTTCAAAATAAGAACAAAAGACTTGACAACCGTTATTATTCAGAGTAAAATAACAAAGTCTGTATATGCATTAATTTTCGTTTGCCGCAAGGCGCACCAATTCCGGGTCATATGGCATTCGGTTTTTATCTGACAGCCTGCGCCAAGCACCGGAAGGCGGATTTTTGTTTGAAATTTCTTCTCGGATATTTGAAAGGATGTTTGACAATATTATGTTGAAGCTGAAGCAGTTTATTCAAAGCACGTTTCTTTATACGATATATCTGTTTTTTGTCCGAAACTACAGAAAGCTGAAAAAGAGAATCAGAAAGTCTTTCAGAAAGCACACTGATAAGTATTACAGATGGTATATTTTCAAATATCTGTATCCGAAAATTTATAAAAAGTATTCGAAAAAGCCAGTAGACGAGAACAAGGTTGTTTTTGTTGAAATCAGACTCCCGAAGCTGACAAACAGTCTTCAGCTGATGTACGACACCTTATATATGAATTATGATTTTGACATTCACTGCCATTTCCTGAGAAACACATTTGCCTCCCGCAAGGGCTACCGTGAACGCTGTAAGGCTTTTGTCAAGGATATTGCCGATGCAAAATATGTCTTTTTGGACGAAGCAACGAATGTTATGGGCTGTTTTGAAACAAGACCTGAAACGGTGATCACACAGCTTTGGCACGGCTGCGGTGCGTTCAAAAAGTTCGGTTTCAGTACCGCTGATGCGATTTTCGGGGCGACAAGAGAACAGATGGAAAAATATCCGTTCAATCGCAACTACACCCATGTCACCGTCAGCAGTCCCGAGGTTATCTGGGCTTATGAGGAAGCCATGAGATACACGCCCGAAAGCGGCGTTGTCAAAGCACTCGGCAGCAGCCGGACCGACATTTTCTATGACAAAGAGTTCATCAAGCATTCTTATGATGCCTTATACGAGGTAATGCCGGAAGCGAGAGGAAAAAAGGTAATCCTGTATGCGCCGACGTTCCGCGGAAGAGTTGCCAACGCGAAGTCACCGAGAGTGCTGAACAATGAATTTATGCGTTATGAGCTCGGTGATGAATATGTTCTTCTGATTAAGCATCATCCGCTTGTCAGAAAGCGTCCCAAGGTCAGCAAATACTGTGCCGATTTTGCTAAGGACGTCACCAAGAAGCTTTCGATCGAAGAGCTTTTGTGTGTCAGTGATATTTGTATTTCGGACTATTCATCACTTGTTTTTGAGTATTCTCTTTTTGAAAAGCCGATGATTTTCCTGGCGCATGACCTTGACAAGTTCTTCGACTGGAGAGGCTTTTATTATGATTATTATGAGCTTGCCCCGGGTCCGGTTGTCAAGAATACGACGGAGGTCGTTGAGTATATCAAGAATATTGACAAGCTGTTCGACAAAAAGCGCGTTCAGGACTTCAGAAAGAAATTCATGAGCGCCTGCGACGGTCACGCAACCGAAAGAATTATCGATACCGTTCTCGGTGAGGAAGCGAAAAAGGCTCACAAGAGAGAAACGCCGTTGCCGAAAGACGATTATCATCTGATTCCGTCGGCAAGTGATTTTAATAAGCAATAAACAGGTACTGCGAAGCGGGTAGGTCGTTTCGCAGTTCTTGTTTCGAATACGGCGGCAAACAGTAAACGAAGTACGAAAGCCTTACAGCATCAGCGCAGACCGGAAACGAAAATGCGGGTGCAAAGGCAAGGAA
>JBJFHV010000518.1:0-5025 GCA_051894015.1 Acutalibacteraceae bacterium
GGTCAGATGGGAAGCAAGGCGGTTGATATAGTAGGCGTGAAGCCCCTTTTCGTCTGCCAATCCCAATTCTTTCATTTTCTTCTGACAGTCGGGACAGAGCTTCCACCTCATAGTCGGTACCTCGTCGCCGCCTAAGTGGACAACTCCGTCGGGGAACATTTCGCATATTTCGTCGAGCACGTCAAACATAAAGTCAAACGTGCTTTCTTTTCCGACGCAAAGAACGTCATGCTTGATGCCTGAATGGGTCGCAACATCTAACTGACGGTTGAAGCAGGACAGCGACGGATAAGCCGCAATTGCCGACACGACATGACCGGGCGAGTCAATTTCGGGAATAACTTTAATGTATCGCTCATGCGCGTAGCGGACAATTTCTTCGATGTCGGCTTTTGAATAAAAACCGCCGTGCGGCGTTTTGCCGAAATTGGTATACGCTCTTTGCGAGCCGATCTGCGCTAAAAGCAGCTTACTGTAAATCTCAACTCGCCAGCCCTGGTCGTCCGTCAGATGCCAATGGAAAACGTTCAATTTGTGAAGTGCCATCGCGTCAAGGAAAAGCTTGACAGCTTCTACGGTGAAAAAGTATCGGCTGACGTCGAGCATAAAGCCCCGGTAAGCACAGACGGGATAATCGTCGATTTGCAACGCCGGCAGGCTGCCCTTTGACTGGAAAAGAAGCTGTTTGAGCGTTTGCACGGCATAAAATGCGCCGGCTTCGTCATGCGCCTTAACCCGGATCGTGTGTTCACTGACTTCAAGTCGGTAGCTTTCGCCTTTACCGTATCCGTCAATTTCAAAACACACGGTTTCCGTTCCCGAACCCAATGGGTCAAAACCGAACACCCTTGAAATAAAGGCGGACAGATCCTTTGCCGCGTTACGGCAGCCCGATCCGACCTGAAAATTAAGATTTTCGTCAAGCTCAAAAACCGTTTTTTCCTCAGAAAGCACAAAGCTCTGAGGCTTCGGAACAATCCTGAATTTCATATGAAAAGGCAAAGCCGTTTCCTTTCTGTGTGATAAAGTGAATCAAACGTATACATAATAATTATACAGCAATGTTTTCCTTTTTTCAACGGCAATACTACCAAAGAACGGCAAAGGAAAATGGTAAAAAGGGCGATAAAAAATGCTGACGGCATTTTATCTTTCCTAAAGTACTTGATTTTAAGAAAGATTTATATTATAATAATCGGGCAATTGCGATAAGATGCAGTTGGCGTGCTTAAACAGGCATGATATTTTTATTGGGTCATGCGGCGGCGGGTCCTGTGCGACAGGGCGCCGTGAACCATGTCAGGCGGGAGACCGAGCAGCATTAAGCGGAATGTCTGTGCGACACAGTATACGCCTGCCGTCGTGTGACCGAGTAAAGATGTTGTGTCTGTTTTTGTTTTGCACGAAACAGAGGTTAGATTTTAGATATCAGATGTTAGAAGCTGTTGACAATTTATCTTGTACTGGTGCAAAATTGGAAAACCCCTCTGTCACGTTCATGACATCTCCCCTTTCAGGGGAGAACCCTTATATAACAGAATCAATGAAATATTTTTCTCCCCTGAAAGAGGAAATGTCAGCTTTGCTGACAGAGGGGTCTTACATCATTCAACTAAAACTTATCACCTATCCGCACCAAGGCGGCTGGGTGCGGCGAAGCCGCACATTTGCCGTTGACGAAGGCAACGGCAAATAACAAAACCGCAGGTTTTGTCAGCCGCCGCCCTGCCGTTAGATGAAACTGACCCGAAGCCGCTTTATTTCCCGTCACTTATAATCGACAGACTTCCCGATACAGACAAGCCGATTCTGCGGGTAAAAACTATCCGTCAGGACAGGGCAAACCCGCGACCACAACTCTTCACTATTCACTCTTCACTATTCACTTAAATTTTCCGGGGGTGTGAAAATGTACCAGGTTTTATACCGTAAATACCGACCGAAGGTCTTCTCGGACGTTGTCGGTCAGTCTCATATTACCTCGACGCTCTCGAACGAGGTGGAAACCGGCAAGCTTTCGCACGCCTATCTTTTTACCGGCTCAAGAGGCACGGGCAAAACTACCTGCGCAAAAATTCTTGCCAAGGCGGTCAATTGCCTGCATCCCGTCAACGGAAACCCCTGCTGTGAATGTGAAATCTGCAAAGGAATCGAGTCGGGCGCGATCCTCGACGTTGTTGAAATCGACGCTGCAAGTAATAACGGTGTTGATAATATCCGGGATATCAGAGACGAATCCGCTTTTGCCCCGGCAAGCTGTAAATACAGAGTATATATCATTGACGAGGTTCATATGCTTTCCATCGGAGCGTTCAATGCCCTTTTGAAAACGCTTGAAGAGCCGCCGGCGCATGTCAAATTTATTCTTGCTACGACCGAGGTGCATAAAATTCCGGCGACGATCCTTTCCCGCTGTCAGCGATTTGACTTTAAGCGCGTTGACAGTGAAAGCATGGTCAGCCGTATGCAGTTTATCGCAGACGAGGAGGGCTTTACGCTTGACGAAGAAGCCGCCTTGTTGATTGCGAAAATTGCCGACGGCGGAATGAGAGACGCTCTTTCCGTGCTTGATCAGTGTGTTTCACGGGAAAAGCATATTACGGCCGAAACCGTCTGCTCGGTTGCCGGACTGACAGGTCGTCAGCACCTTTTCAACCTTGCCGATGCGATAAAAAAGGAAGATGCGGCAGCCTGCCTTTCGATCATCAATGAACTTCATAACGGCTGTTTCGATATGGAACGGCTTTGCTCGGAGCTGATCAATCATTTTCGTAATCTGATGATCACCAAAACCGTCAAAAACGCCGAAAGCGTCCTGATCGGAACACAGCAGGAGTTGGATTTGTATCAAAAACAAAGTGCATCGTTTACCTTGGAAGCCTTGCTTTTTGCGATCGATCTTCTTCAGAATACGCTCACCGAAATCAAAAGGGGAGCAAACCGCAGAGTTGAAATGGAAACAGCGGTGATAAGGCTTGCCCACCCTGCTCTTTCCGACGACCGGAACGGAATTTTAAGACGGCTTGCCGATCTGGAAGCGAAAATGAAAAGCGGTGTGACAGTGAAAGTTACCGAGCCGCCAAAAATACAGGAAGAAGCTTTTGAAAAAGCAGAAGCGGCAGAAGCAAAGCCTGTTGAACAAGAGGAAACTTCAGTCAGTGCGGCTGTGAACGAGAACGAACCGAAGAAACAGAAAGTATCGTTACCGCCCGAGCCGGAAAAAACACAGCCGAAAGCGGATCGGTCCTCTGACGATACCGCGGACATTGAGCTTGAAGAATGGCCGCAGGTGCTTTCGGAGCTGAGCCGTATCAATATGCCGCTCAAAGCGATTCTGACCGGCTCGGTGGCTTACATCAGAAACGACTTTGTCCTGATTAAAAGTGAAAATCCGACGTTTTCGAGCTTTATCAAAACAGGCAGAAACGCAAGAGACGTCAAAGAAGCAATTCTGCGCACAACGGGAAAAAGCTATCGGCTCGGTATTTACACCCCGAAAGCGGAAGCCGAACCAAAAGAACAAAAAAAGACCGATCCTCTTGACTCTTTCATTGAAAAAGCAAAAGGACTCGGCGTAAATATTGAATCAGAATAATATAAAGGAGTTAAAACTATGAAAGCAAGAATACCGGGCGCCCAGGGCGGCAGTCAGAAAAACATGATGAAACAGATTCAGCAGATGCAGGCCGATCTTGAAGCCAAGCAGGCAGAAATTGAAAGCACTGAGTTTTCCGCAAGCGCAGGCGGCGGAGCCGTTACCGTAACGGTTACCGGTGCGCACGAAATCAGAAACATTGAACTCAAGCCCGAGGTTGTTGATCCCGAGGACGTTGAAATGCTTTCCGACCTGATCATTGCAGCTGCAAACGAAGCGATGAAAAAGGCTGAGGATGCGATGGATCAGGCGATGGGTGCCGTCAAAGGTGCTCTCGGCGGAATGGGACTTCCGTTCTGATGGGAAGATACAGTGTTGTCACGCTTTCGAAGCTTGTCGAGCAGTTTGAGCGTATGCCCGGAATCGGACACAAAAGTGCCCAACGGCTTGCGTTTTATGTGCTGAACATGACCAAGCAGGAAGCGGAAAACTTTTCGAAAATTATTCTGGAAGCGCACGAGAAAATCAAGCGATGCTCTGTCTGCTGTAATCTTGCCGAGGACGAAAAGTGTCCGATCTGCAAAAGTGATTCACGGGACAAAAGCATTATCTGTGTCGTCGAAGATCCGAGAGACGTGATTGCCTTTGAGCGCACACACGAATACAACGGAACCTACCACGTTTTGCACGGTGTGATCTCTCCAATGAACGGAATCGGCCCCGAGGATATCACCATTAAAGAACTGCTTGCGAGAATCGGTGACGATGAGGTCAAGGAGGTTATCATGGCAACGAACCCGACGGTCGAGGGCGAAGCGACGGCGATGTATATCTCAAGACTGTTAAAGCCGATGGGTATCACAGTAAGCCGTCTTGCCTACGGTGTGCCGGTCGGTGCGGAGCTTGAATACGCCGACGAGGTGACGCTGACAAAGGCACTCGAGGGCAGAAGAACGATATAGCGGTGCTGCGCACCTAAATGAATAGTGAATAGTGAAAAGTGAATAATGAATAATTGAGGTCGCGAGGTGCCCGGGTGTCAAAGGGTAGCTTGTTTCCGCAGAAACGGTTTTTCTGTGTCGGGCAGTCTGTAGATTATATTATCATAATTTGCAATTCTCCCGGCACAGGTAAACCAGCTCCGCAGGGAAACACTTTCTTCCGGAACAGGGGTAACCTGCGACATCTTCTAACATCTAATATCTAAAATCTAACATCTGACAAAGGGGGTGATTTCATGCCTGCTAACAAAGACCTGCCGAGAACGGCGCAAAACAAAAAAGCTTATCACGATTACTTTGTTCTTGAAACCTACGAAGCCGGTATCGAGCTTTTCGGAACCGAGGTTAAGTCGATCCGTGCCGGTCGGGTCAATCTGAAAGATTCCTGGTGCAGTATCACGGACGGTGAAATCTTCGTTAATGGTATGC
>JBJFHV010000519.1:0-5023 GCA_051894015.1 Acutalibacteraceae bacterium
TGAGATTGAGCACCGCCATTTTTACGATGTCATTGATTATCTTGAGCCGGGCGATTGCCTTATTGTCAACGATACAAGGGTTCTGCCCGCGAGAATTTACGGCATTAAAGAAGAAACCGGCGCTGTGGTGGAGTTCTTGCTGCTGAACAATAAAGGTGATGACGTCTGGGAGTCCATCGCCGGTCCGGGAAAAAGAGCGAAAAAAGGAACACATTTTTCGTTTTCGGACGGTCTTTTAAAAGCAGAGGTTGTTGATGTTCTTGAAAACGGGAACAGACTGATTCATTTCGAATATAACGGAAATTTTTATGAGATTCTTGACAGAATTGGGCAGATGCCGTTACCTCCATATATTACCGAAAAACTCGAGGATTCCGAACGGTACCAGACGGTATATTCCAAAAACATCGGTTCTGCCGCTGCACCTACCGCCGGGTTGCATTTCACGGACGAGCTGCTTGAAAAAATCAAGGCGAAGGGAATAAAAATCGGACGTGTCACACTTCATGTCGGTTTGGGTACGTTCAGACCCGTCAAGACAGACGATATCACACAGCATACTATGCATTCCGAACATTATTGGTTACCGAAGAAAACAGCAGATCTGATCAACAAAACCCATGAGAATCACAAACGCGTGATTGCTGTCGGAACCACAAGCTGCCGCACGCTTGAATCTGTTGCAACTTTTAAAGGCAAAATTGAGGAAGCTGAGGGTTGGACAGATATTTTCATTTATCCGGGATACGAATTCAAATGTATTGACGGACTGATCACGAATTTTCATTTGCCGGAAAGCACGCTCATTATGCTTGTCAGTGCTTTTTGCGGATACGAGAACACCATGAATTTTTACAAAAAAGCCGTTGAAGAAAAATACAGATTTTTCTCGTTCGGCGACGCTGCTTTTCTGAGGTGACAATATGTTGACTGTATTAAAAAAACAGGGTAGGGCAAGGCGCTGCGAATTTAAGACCGTTCACGGCACGGTTCAGACGCCGGCTTTTATGAATGTGGCAACCAGTGCCGCAATAAAAGGGGCTCTGTCCGCTGTTGATTTGGAACAGATCCGATGTCAGGTAATGCTTTGCAACACCTATCATCTTCATGTAAGACCCGGTGACGAACTGATTAAGGAGCTCGGCGGACTTCATAAGTTTACCAATTGGAGCGGTCCGATTCTGACCGACAGCGGCGGATTTCAGGTGTTTTCCCTTGCCAAGCTTCGTCATATTAAAGAAGAAGGCGTTACGTTTGCATCTCATGTTGACGGCAGACGTATTTTTATGGGTCCCGAAGAAAGTATGAGAATACAGTCGAATCTCGGCTCGACGATTGCCATGGCTTTTGATGAATGTGTGGAAAACCCGGCAAAATACGACTATGCGAAGATGTCCTGCAAACGGACGGTTCGTTGGCTTGAAAGATGCAAAGCGGAAATGGACAGACTTAACCGACAGCCGGATGCTGTCAATCCGAATCAGCTGTTATTCGGTATCAATCAGGGCTGTACCTTTGATGATTTGCGCATTGAAAACATGAAACAGATTGCAAAACTCGATCTTGACGGCTACGCTATCGGCGGACTTGCCGTCGGCGAGCCGAAAGAGGATATGTACCGTATTATTTCTGCTGTTGAGCCTTATATGCCGGAAAATAAACCGAGATATCTGATGGGAGTCGGTACACCGGGCAATATTCTTGAAGCGGTCAGCCGCGGAGTTGATCTGTTTGACTGTGTCATGCCCAGCCGCAATGCCCGTCACGGACACCTTTTTACATGGAATGGTATCATTAACATAAACAATGCAAAATATGAAAGAGATTTATCACCGATTGATGAGTTATGCGACTGTCCGACATGTCAGCAATTCAGCAGAGCATATATCCGTCATCTTTTTAAATCGAAAGAAATGTTGGCAATGCGTCTTTGCGTGATGCATAATCTTTATTTTTATAACAACCTCATGGAAAAAATACGTGACAGTATTGAAAAAGACGAATTTGAGTCGTTTAAAAATAAATACGTCGATATTTTAGACACAAGAATATGACAGTGCAAAAAAATCAGTAAAACACTTGAAATAGTAGGCGAATATCTGTATAATGTATCCGATATTTAATTTTAGTCTTAGGAGGACAATAAAATGAATTTTATTCTTGCAACGACAAGTTCAGCGACAACTTCCGGCGGTTTAGGCAGTAGTCCGTACACTATGATTCTTCTTATGATCGGTATGTTTGCGATCATGTATTTTGTTATGATTCGTCCGCAGAAGAAAAGACAAAAAGAAGAAATGGAAATGAGAAATGCCATTGATGTCGGCGACGAGATTACAACAATCGGCGGAATTTGCGGCCGTGTTGTTTCCGTTAAAGAAAACCATCTCATCATCGAATCCAGTTCTGCCGGCAGTAAAATTCAGATTCTTCGCGGTGCTGTTCAATCGAATGATACGGCCAATGCAAGACTTCAGGCTGAGCGTGAAGCGGCAAGAGCAGAAGCAGAGAAAGCCAAGGAAGAAAAGAAGAAAAACAAGAAAAGTAAAAAGGAAGACTGAGTTTCAGAATAATAAAACAACCCTCCGCATATTCTTTTATCAAGAGAGTATGCGGAGGGTTTCATTATGGGTAAGAATAAACCGCAAAAACGAAAAAGAGACACTAAGCGCAGTCCGTCTTTAAAAATTTTTCTGAAAACGCAGGCAATTGCTGCGCTGACTTATTCTTTTGTCTTTATTGTAAGCAGTGCCGTTTGTCTTTCCCTTGATTTTGAGCGAAAGAACATGTTTTATATCAGTGCACTTTGCTTTGCCGCTGCATCATTTATTTGCTCGTATTACGCAGGGTATAAGATACATAAAAACGGACTAACCGTAGGTCTGTTGTATGCTCTTCCGGCTAATATTATCATTGCTTTGCTGTCCGTGTCAGTCAACCGGTTCAAAATTGATTTAACGTTTTTAATTTCCAAATTTATACTCATGATAAGTTCTATGCTTGGCGGTATTTTGTCTGTAAATACGAAATTGAAACCAAAAAGAAAATGAAAGGGTAGTGCAAGGTGAAAATAAGTGCGGTTTTTCCGAAGAAAGAAAGCTTACTGAAACCCCAAAAAACTGAAAACAGCAAGATAAAACCCGGTCGGAAACTGACTTTATCCGATAGGCTCCTGATAATATCCGGCATCGTGATCATGCTTGGTATCATTATCGGAGTTTTCCTGTTTCGGACAAACAGTTCTTATATGTCAAGTGAATTGTGCAAATACTTTATTGCGTTTTCAACTGACTTTTCCGGAAAAAGTTATGTAGAAATTCTGTCAGGTTTTTTAAGCGTCAATATCATCTATTTTACCATTGTTATTGTAATGGGTACAAGTGCATTGGGTGATATTCCGATCTTGATCATGACATTTATACAGTCAATGGGAATAGGTGCTCTCACTTCATATCTGTTTACAACCTACGGAATAAGAGGCTTTGAATATTTTTTGCTTGTACTTTTTCCGGGTAAAATAATCTTAATCGTTGCAAGTCTTTTATCAGCGCAAAACAGTCTGAAGTCGGTTCTTCAGATCCGTGCAAGCCTGAAGCATGCACTGCATGAAGAATACAATCTGAAGCTATATTTAATAAGAAGCCTGCTTGTCCTTGCCGTCATGTCTGTTTCGTGCCTTGTTGACTCAATAACAATTAAGCTGTTCGCTTCTCTTTTCAGTCTGAATTAGAATTATCGTTGTCCAAAGATTCGCCGCTTAACGGATTTTTACTGATCGCTTCCCGCAGCTGTTTATTTTCGATATGCGTATAAATTTCCGTTGTAGACAGATTCTCGTGACCCAGTAAATCTTTCAGCACCAGCACATCAACTCCGCTGTGTTGATACATAAGCGTTGCGGCGGTATGTCTTAATTTATGGACCGAATAATGCTGACCGTCCAATCCGATTTTTTCAAGATACCCGTAGACCATAAGCTGAACCGCCTGTCGGCCGATTCGTTTATTCAGTCTGCTTATAAATAATGCGTTTCTTGCATCTCCCTTGAGCCCGTCATGCGGTCTTACGGCAAGATAAGCCATTATGGAATCGACACACGCTTTGTTAAGATACAGCATTCGCTGTTTGTTTCCTTTTCCGGTAACAACAAGGGTTTTATTGACAAGATCAAAATCGTGTATATTCAGATTGACAAGTTCGGCAAGACGCAGTCCGCAATTGAGAAATAAAGTTAAAATACAATAATCTCTTTCTTTGTTTTTTCCCTCAACGCTGTTAAGTAATTCACGGCTTTGCTCCAAAGTCAGATATTTCGGCAGTTTTTCTTTGCTTTTTGCAACCTGAAGCTGTGAAGTGGGATTCGAGTCAATATATCCCATACGATCGGAAATATACTTGAAAAAGCCTCGGATTGCGGACGCTTTTCTTGCTCTGGTAACGGAAGAATTGCCGCGTTCATCCTTACAATACGAAAGAAACGAGTGAATGTCATTGAGCGTAATTTTTGAAAGAACGGCATCATCAATGAAAGAAAGATCAATCTCGTTTTTACAATCGTTCATTTCATCAATTAAATTGTTTTCGCGTACGTAAAACTCAAAAAAGAGTCTTAAATCGCGTTGATATCCTTGTAACGTTAAAGTTGAACTGTCTTTAACGGCACGAAGATAGTTACAAAACTCGTTGACACGAGCCGGCATAAGCTTAGGATCAAAATCTGACATGGTTATCATTCCTATTTAAATAAAATTGCACTGCCCTCAACTATACAAAACATTTATTTTGTATAGTTGCTATTTTAAGATCAAGCAGTATGTTCAAATGTTCCGTGTCGAACCACCCATCTATGTGTTATCAACAAAATATCATTATTAATCTTCAATCACCGGTATCATTCCTCCGATGTCAATCAGATCAAACCGATCATCAAAAGCAACTTCACAATGATGCTTTTGACAAAATTGAATGATATCCGGATAATTTCGATGCTTTTTCAAGTTGCCGAAAAATAAAAGTATGTTTT
>JBJFHV010000520.1:0-5014 GCA_051894015.1 Acutalibacteraceae bacterium
GACTTGAACCGGTACGGTGTTGCCACCGAGGGATTTTAAGTCCCTTGCGTCTGCCTATTCCGCCACACCGGCACAACAAAAATATTATACCTTTGCCAAAGAGGATTGTCAAGTGTTTTTGTGATATCCGCAAGATTTCTTGACGGTGTGCCGGTATATCTTTTGGCGGTTTAAAGGCGGTGTATTTCATTTTCTGTGGGCTTGCCTTTACGGTAGGCAGCCGGCGTCTGACAGGTATACTGCTTGAAAATCCGGTTGAAGTGGCTGAGACTTGTGTAACCGAGCATATTGGAAAGCTCGATTAACGGAATCTCCGAATTCTTTAAAAAATCACAGGCAATTGCTATTTTCAGTTCCCGAAGGTACTGCTTTACGGTTTTGCCGGTATATTTTCGGAAATATTCAATCATAACGGGCGGAGAAAAGTTCCCGAGTTTGTATACGTCGGCGGCTGTGCAGGCGTAAAAAGACGGAGAATGGATTTTTTCGAGAATCGCCGTGAACCATTCCGGACACTGCATATCTGCGGCAACCTCACTTGAAAGAATGGCGGATACGGCACGGACAGCAAGCTCTGCATAGAAGAAATAGTCACATTCAAAGCCGTTGTGCTCGAGCATATTGATTCTTTCGGCGCGGCTTTTGAAAAACTGAAGATCATCGACGCTGAGCATGACCGACCGGTTCTTTCTTTTACAAAGCTCATCGAGTGTGACACCTAAGGCGGCGCAGATTTTTTCAAGCTTTTCTTTTGTAATGCCTATGTTCATATGAATACAGCTTTGTTCGGGCTGTGCCGATATTTTGTGACAGTCTTCGGGACGAATGAAATAAAGCGTGCCCTTTTTTAAAAGAAAGCTTTCACCGTTGATTTCGTGGACGGCTGTGCCTTTTGTCAAAATAAAAAATTCATAAAAATTGTGATTATGAAGATCTGTGGTGTCCGCATTCCACCAATGCAGGGAAATCCCCCTCTTTTTCAGGTTTTCGTTGTCTTTGAAATCAACCGTCACGGCTGTATTTTCCAAAGATTTCATGTTTATAACATCCATTTCGTATTTCCTCTGGTATGAATTGGATTTATCGTATCATTTTTTCGTATCAATGTCAATACGGAAACTAAACTTAAAAAAATCACCTATAAATATTAAATAATAGCAAGAAAAAACCACACATATATTTTACAATATAAAAGGGCACTTCCCTAAAAAATAAAGGAGATTTTCAAAATGGAGAAAACAACTCAAGTCAAAAAGACAAACCCGTTGCGTTACGCAATCGGTATGTTCGGAACGTCGATACCGATCAACATGTTTAAAACGTATGCGTTGGTATTTTACGTTCAAAAGCTCAGTCTTATTACAGCTTCACAGTTTGCAATCATCACGGCGGCATATACTTTCCTTGATGCGATTGACAATCCGATCTACGGCTTTTTGTCCGACCGCACAAGAACGCCCTTCGGCCGCCGCAGACCGTGGCTCGTGATCGGCACACCGCTTCTGGTACTGTGCTTTGTCATGTTCTTTAATCCTCCGGCTTCACTTGCTCCGGGCTCCGTGTTCTGGTATGTACTGATTATGTATATGCTCACAGGTACGCTCGACTCACTGATCAGTTCGAACTACGGCTCGCTTTTCCCCGAGCTTTTCAAGACTGAGGAGGAACGAGCGAAAACCAATGCCATCCGTCAGGTGTTCCAGCTTGTTGCTATGGTTATTTCGATTGCTCTTACCCCGATGGTTGCAGATAAGTTAGGCTACAACAAAACTGCGTTGGTTTACGGTGTTCTTGCTATCGTTGTCATTTTGTATATGACGTTCGGTACCCATGAGGATCTTTCTCTTCAGGATAAGCCGAAGCCGCCGCTTTTCGGTTCCATCAAAGCCGTTATCGTCAACCCGAAATTCTGGAAATACGGTTTTACAAATGCCGCTTTCGCCGCTGCGATTTCTCTTGTTCAGACGGGTGTCCCGCTTTATATCCTGTATTTCCTGAAACGTGAGGACGGTATCAGCACGACGATCATGCTTGGTGTTTCGATTTTAAGTGCGATCATCTTCATTCCCGTATGGTTTAAAATTATCAAGAAAATAACGGTTATGCCTGCATGGCGGTCATCTTTTGCCATTCTGGCTGTTGGTCTTATCCCGTTGTTTTTCACCTCGAACTTTGTCGCGGCCGTCTGCATGACGGTGATCCTCGGCTTCGGTATGGGCGGTGTTCAGGCTTCCATGGATGTTGTTGCCGCAAGAATTATCGACGAGGACAGCCGGAAGTACGGCCTTCAGAGAGAGGGTATCTATTCTTCGCTTCTCGGCGTTCTGAACAAGGTCAGCGGTCTTTTCGTTTCGGCGGGTTATCTGATTGCCGGTAAATTCTTCGGCTATCAGAACGGTGAGAATCCCGGTCCGATGCCCGACCTTGCTTCCCGATTCCTTGTTGTTATCTTCCCGGCAATTCTGATGCTTCTCGCTTTCGGTCTTTCCTTCTTCCTGAAATTCAAGGAGGACGACAAGTCAGAGCAGGAGGCAGAACCGGACTTTGTTGAAACGGAAAAAGAAGCCGAGGCTTCTGCGGAGGCAGAGTAATGGCTGTTGTCAATATCACGTTCCGCTCCGAACAGCTGAAAAGAAATGCAGCCGTCTGTCTCTGTCTGCCGGACTCCATCCGAATGAACGACAGGGCAATCAGCGACCGGAAGGTACTCTGGCTCTTGCACGGACTTTCCGAGGACAATACTTCATGGATCACTTATTCGAACATCGCTTATTATGCGATGAAGGGCGACTTTATCGTCATTATGCCCGCCGGCGACAGAAGCATGTACTGCGATAATATCAACGGTCAGAACTACTTTAAATTCATTGCCGACGAGCTTCCCGCATACTTCCATGAGATTTTCGGCATCTCAAACGAGCGGGAAAAGAATTATATCGCCGGGCTTTCCATGGGCGGCCTCGGTGCGGCGAAAATCGCTTTGACTTATCCCGAACGGTATACGGCGATGGGCAGCTTTTCGGGTCTTCTTGATCTGACTCCGCTCAAATATGTCTTGAATGACGAGATGAAAAACGATTTTCCGTTTATGCTTTCCGCTCTCGATGATATTAAGCACACGCCATTAAGCCCCGTTGCGCTTCTGGACAAGGACAAGCATAAGGATTTGAAAATGTACATATCAAGCGGACTTCAGGATAACCTTGTTATAACAAGCATGTCGTTTAAAAGACGGGCGGACAAGCTGAAGCTTGACTGTGAACTTGTGCTGAAAAAGGGTAAGCATGAATGGACATTCTGGGATCCGCAGGTCAAGCATTTTTGCGAAAAAATAATGGGGTGTAAGTGTGAATAAGCTGGTATTAAAACACACAATCGAAAAGAAAAAAGAGGGAACCTACTACACGCTGCCGTTTACGCTTCCCGACGGGCTCGAAAGTTTCACCGTCAGCTACCAATACGACAAACAGACGCAGGGTATCACGGGAAGAAAAAAGAACCCGTGTATCATCGACTTAGGGTTAATGGACGCTGACGGGCGATTTTTAGGCTGGTCAGGCAGTGCCAGAGACAGCGTTACCGTCGGTGAATTTGAAAGCACAAAAGGTTATCTTTCTCAAAAGCTCAAGGGTGGGACTTGGCAGATCCTGATCGGCGCATACAAGCTGAACAAGCCCGAAGTCGAGGTCGAATATACAATCGAATTCCGCGAAAAAAAGACAAGGCTTTATTTCGGCGACTTACATATTCATTCCGACGCTTCGGACGGTAAGTATTCATGTTATGAGATATCACAGATGGCAAAAGAAAAGGGCCTCGATTTTGTTGCTCTTGCCAATCACAACAACTACTGTGAAAATTTCTCGCTTCCGAAAAATACGGGAATCACGTTTATTCCCGCCGTTGAATGGACGCACTACAAGGGGCACATCAACCTGTTCGGAGTTGAAAATCCGTTCGAAAATTCCTTTGTTGCCAACACAAAGGAGGAAATGCAGGCGCTGATTGAAAACGCAAAGAAAAGAGGAGCCGTTGTCTCGGTCAATCACCCGATGTGTCCGATCTGTCCTTATCTTTGGGAAGACGACGAAATTTATGACATGATGGAAATCTGGAACGGCCCGATGCGCCCGACCAATGTCCGAGGAATCGAAAAATGGACAAGCCTTTTAAAAGCAGGACGTGTTATTCCTGCTGTCGGCGGAAGCGATTTTCATTCTCTGAAATCTCCCGTGAGAATCGGCAACCCCGTGACTGCTGTCTGGAGTGAATCGCCGTCAGATAAGGATCTTCTTTCGGCAATCCGAAGCGGCCACAGCTTTATTGCTTCGTCAAAGGATTCACCGAGACTGCATCTCAGCTGTGGTGACAAGATCATGGGCGATACGGTCTTGGCGGACGGAAAAAATGTCAGCATAAAGATCGCCGCCGAAAACTTGGGGAAAGCGAAACTGATTCTTGTTACGGCAAAACGGGAGACGCCGATTGAAGCCGGAACGGTTCCGGTCGGTTCAGACGAGGTTTTCGCGTATGTGAAAGCTTTGGGAAAGCTCAATCAGGTGACGGCAATTACCAATCCCATTTATATCAGATAGACTTTTTGTTCGTACATGAAGGGTCTGTCGCTTTCGGATATAAGACGTTTTTGCATATTTGCGTTGAGACAGACTTTCTTGTATCGAAAGCGGCAGATTTTTTATACGGAGATATTTTGAAAAACATGAAAGTTATGATATAATGAAAAAACAAAGACAATTTCCCCCGTAGGACAGAATCAATGCGGTCTTAAACAGCAGGGAAAACGAATACACACAGATTGGAATAATGCTGTAATATGGTGACTTTTATGTGTCAATATATTTGTGATAGCAAAATCAGTCTGCACGACTGCTGTGCAGTAAAACCGGAAACGGGTAAAAACGGCCTTACACTTGTTTTTCCTGACGGTGTATGGCTTTTAGAAAATAACGGTCAGTACAAAGTCGGGCAGCCTGTCAGAACGGGCAGGGCAGAG
>JBJFHV010000521.1:0-4992 GCA_051894015.1 Acutalibacteraceae bacterium
CGTCTGCGTTCTTGCAGCGGGTCTTTCTTCTCTCTTTTCTTCAAGAAGCGTATCGGAGCCGGCAAAACCGGTCGCAATAACGGTAATCAGCATTTCGTCGCCCATCTCTTCGTCGAAAACAGAACCGAAGATGATGTTTGCATCGGGATTGGTTGCCTGTGTAACAAGCTCACCTGCCTGTTCGATCATGTCAAGAGACATATCCGATGAGCAGGTAACGTTGATGATAACGCCGCTTGCGCCGTCGATAGCGGTTTCAAGAAGCGGACTGGTAATGGCTTGCTTGGTGGCTTCGTTTGCGCAGTCGGCGCCTCTGCCGCGGCCGATTCCCATGTGGGCAAGTCCGGCGTCCTTCATGACGCTCTTGATATCGGAAAAGTCGAGGTTGATATATCCGGGAACCTTGATGGTGTCGGAAATACTCTTAACGCCCTGCCAGAGCACTTCGTTTGCCTTGCCGAAAGCGTCCTTCATGCTCAGCGACTTGTCGCCTAAAAGCTTCAGTCTTTCGTTCGGGATAACGATCAGGCTGTCCACGTGCTTCTGAAGCTCTTTGATGCCTTCCTCAGCCTGACGCATACGTCTTCTGCCCTCGAACTTGAACGGTTTTGTGACGATGCCGACGGTAAGAGCGCCAAGCTCTCTTGCGACTTCCGCAACGATCGGAGCCGCACCGGTTCCGGTTCCGCCGCCCATACCGGCAGTGATGAATACCATATCGGTCGAACGAAGCGCGTCCGCAATGACGTCACGGCTTTCTTCGGCCGCCTTTTTTCCTACAGCGGGATCGCCGCCTGCACCCATGCAGCCGGTTACCTTCTCGCCGATCTGAATCTTATGGGTAGCCTTTGAATTTTCAAGAATCTGTCTGTCGGTGTTGATGGTGAGAAATTCAACCCCGAAAACGCCGGCATCAACCATGCTGTTAACGGCATTTCCACCGCCTCCGCCGACACCTACAACCTTAATCTGGTTATAGCTGATATTGTCATTGTCCATAACGAAGCCCATTTAACTTCCTCCTTGAATTTCGATTTTCAAAATATAAGAAAAAGGGTAATACTCGCCCGAAAACATTTTCGTACTATTATAACATACGCTCGCCAAAAAAACAACAAGAAATCATGTATATATTTTACAGATTTTTTGAAAATTTTTGGATAATACAACGGAAACGGCGTGAAATTGTCAATCTAACTCACCTGTTTTGAATACGGCCTGATTGCCGAGCCGCAAATCAATATAGCATTTTTCCGATGAAGATATGATTTCTTTCGTCCGGCTGTCATTGATCGCCTGAGCGGCAAAACGCATTTCATATTCAAAATCAGAATCCGCTTTGAAATACATCCAGACTTTATTGTTATATACAACAAATATTCTGTCCGTATTCTCGACATTTATTACATTACAGTTTTTCAATCCGCTGCTGTCGATTGCATCTGCAAGTTTTTTGGCGATTTTATATTTTTCTTCATTTCCGTTTTTCTCGGTGGGAATGAATTTTGTTCCGACTTCATAATTCTGCTTTTCGAGTCCTTCGATACGGTACCTTTTCCCTTTGACTTTCTTTTTTACGTCCGAGACAACCTTGTCATCTTTATCGACGCAGATATACCCCTCGCCGTTTACAATATAATACTTGTCCGTCGTTTCGCTGATAACAAGCCGCAAGGTATCCGGAAGCTGATAGTCAACCTTGACTTCGGAAATATAAGGAAGCGCTTTCGTCACCGCTTCATTGGTTTCTTTTTGCCGTATCATCAGCATGTTGTCTCCCTTGCTGATCGAGGCGGCTTTCAGGATCTCGCTGTTTTTATAAAGGCTTGCCCCTTCGATAACGATTTTTTCGATCGGTGCTCCCTTGGTATAGCAAAAAATCAATGCGATCATGACCGCAAAAACGAAAACGGCGCAGACGGTTGCGGCTATTTTCATCTTTCTTGCTCTGCGCTTCTTTTTCAGACGGATCTTTCTCAGCTCGTCCTTGGATTTTCCCTGTCTGATCGCTTTGTCGTAGTTTTCTATTGACTTTTCCCTGCGTCTTTTTTCTCCGGCGTCCGCCATCTGTTTTGCTTTGGATTTGGATTTCGGTGCCGGAGTCTTCCTGACGCTTTTGCTTTTCGAAGAAACGTCAGACCTCGTTTTTCCGTCGGATGTGGCCCTGTTTTGCTTCCCGGCTTCCGGGTTCTTTTGAGACTGCGCAGGCCTTTTCTTCTGAGAAGTCCCGGAAGAAGTCTGTTTTTTTCTGTCGGGCGCAGTCGTTTTTTTCTTGTCGTCAGACGGCCTTCTATTATCGGAAGGCTTCTTTTGAGAAGCGGTCTTTTTCGGCTGACCCGAAGGAGCCGGCCTGCGCCTGATTTCGGAATGATTGTAAACGGAATCATCTCTTAACGGATTCTTCGAAAGAGAAGCAGAATAATTGTTGTCAGATAAAAAAGACGGTTCTGACGGCCGGTAAAAATCGTCGGAAAAGACAGACTTGCCGTTTTTATTCTTTCTGTCAAAGCCGTCATAATACGGCTGACTGTCCAATCCGAAAGAGTCGAAATTCTTCCGGAGCTTTTTGCTTTCGCTCGACCAATCAAATCCATCTTCACCGAAAGCACCGGTATTATCCTGTGAATCGTTCATCCATATCACTCCTTTCCGCGTCCGCGCCGATTGCCTGCAGGCATTCGACAATATTTTCGTATCCTCTGTCAATGTGGTGAACTGAGCCGATAACCGTCGTCCCCTGTGCGGCAACACCCGCCACGGCAAGACTTCCGCCGGCCCGCAGGTCGATTGCATTCACGTTTGCGCCGTAAAGGGTTTCAACACCGTCGATCAGGGCGACCTTATCTTCCACCTTGATTTTAGCACCCATTTTCGCAAGCTCGCAAACATGCTTAAACCGACTTTCAAATATGTTTTCAACAATAACGCTCGTACCCTTTGCCAGACTCAGCATCGCCATAACAGGCGCCTGCGCATCGGTCGGGAAACCGGGATACGGCATCGTTCTGATATCTCTGACACAGCGAAGTCTTTCGCTTCGGGAAATCCTGACGCTGTTATTGGTGCATTTTACACTGCACCCGGCTTTTTCAAATACGTGATTTACAGTAATAAAGTGGCTCGGCTGTGTCTTTTTCAAAAGCACATCTCCGCCTGCCGCCGCTGTCGCCGCCATATACGTCAGGGTAACGATCCGGTCGGGGATCACGGTGTGCTCGGCTCCGTGCGCCTTTTTTACGCCCTCGATCAGAATCGTTCCGCCGCCGCTGACCTTGACTTTACACCCACAGCGGTTAAGAAACGCGGCGAGATCTCCGATTTCAGGCTCTCTTGCCGCGTTTAAAATTGTCGTTGTTCCCTTGGCAAAAACCGCGGCAAGCATAATATTTTCCGTTGCGCCTACCGACGGAAACGAAAGTGTGATCACACTTGACTTCATCAAATCGTTCACATGGCAGTGAAGATCGCCCTTACTTTCGTCGATTATAACACCCATACTGCGCAGTGCGGAAAGGTGAAGATCAATCGGCCGCAGTCCGATTTCACAGCCGCCCGGGGCACAAAGCTCAGCTTTTCCCGTCCGGCTGAGGATCGAACCGAGAAAAACGATCGACGAGCGCATTCGGCTCATCAGCCTTGTCGGTATATTATAGCACGAAATGTTCCTTGAATCAACCGTAAGCGTGTGACCCTGTCTTGTGACGGTACAGCCGAGATGACGAAGAATCTCCACAGCGGCAGAAACATCCGTCAGATCCGGGCAGTTATGTATCACGCTGACCCCGTCCGCAAGAACACAGGCGGCAAGAATCGGAAGAGCGGCATTTTTTGAGCCCTGAATATCGATTTCTCCGCTAAGCTTACGTCCGCCGTTGATTCTTATTGTTTCCATAAAATCACACCTTCAATTGGACTTTTCTGCTTCATCCTATGCAAAATGTTATTTTATGGTGATTTTTCTTTATCCTGTCTGTTTTATTTAACAAGAGAAAGAACAATATCGGCAATTTTTGTTTTTGCGTCCGTGATCGCAATGCTTTTTGCGTTTTCTCCGAGCTGACGCAGTCTTTCCGGCGAAGCAACAAGCGAGCTGAAAACCTCTTCCGCCTTTTCTTCGGTCAGATCTTTTTCTTCAATCAGAACGGCGGCGTCGTGGTTGACAAGCGCCATGGCGTTATGGTACTGATGATTTTCGGCCACGTTCGGCGAGGGAATCAGAACGGCCGCCTTGCCCATCGCTTCGATTTCACTGAGCGAACTTGCACCCGAACGGCTGATCACAAGATCCGCCGCCGCCATGCATCGGTCCATATCACTGATATACTCCCGGATTTCGACATTGTCAAGCTTGTCCGGATCCACGCCGTTTTCCCGAAGCTTATCGGGCACCCAAAGCCCGTATTGACCCATAGAATGAAGAAAATAAAGCTTTCTGTTTCCGGCGTGTTTGGTAATGATGTTGACCATCGCTTTGTTGATCGCTTCGGCTCCCAAAGAACCGCCCATTGACAAAACAAGAAGCTGATCGTCTTTTACGCCGAGTTCGGCGCGGCTGATGTCTCTGTCAGCTCTCAGAAGCTCGCCTCTTACGGGAAGCCCCGTCACGGTAACCGGGTTTTTCGGCTCAAGATATTTTTCGGCGTCCCCTACCGTAAGCATGACCCGGTCAACCTTTTTGGCAAGTGCCTTATTCGTCACACCCGGGTAAGCATTTTGCTCGTGAATCGCAGTCGGAATTCCAAGCTTCGCCGCCATCCGGATAACGGGTCCGCTGACATAGCCGCCGAAGCCCACGGCAACGTCGGGCTTAAAATCGTTGAGAATCTTTTTTGCCTGACCGGACGAGCGCAAAAGCTTGAATACGGTCGCAATATCTCTTTTGATGTTTTCAATCGTAAGCTGACGGTAAAAACCGGAAATATCAATCGTGGCAAAGTCAAACCCCGCCGCCGGAACAAGCTTCGCTTCCATCTTGTCCTTGGTTCCGACAAA
>JBJFHV010000522.1:0-4986 GCA_051894015.1 Acutalibacteraceae bacterium
CACATGGGTATCAGACCGACAGTCCGCGGTTCCGTCATGAACCCGTGTGACCACCCGCACGGCGGTGGTGAAGGCAAGTCCCCCATCGGTCGTCCCGGTCCTGTCACCCCGTGGGGCAAGCCCGCTCTCGGTTATAAGACTCGTGCTAAGAAGAATCGTTCAGACAAGCTTATTGTTAAGCGTCGCAATGACAGATAACGGTCGATGAAAGGAGCTAATCAGTAATGAGTAGAAGTACAAAAAAAGGCCCTTTTGTTCAGCCGAAGCTGTATGAAAGAGTCGTTAAAATGAACGAGAAGGGCGAAAAGATCGTCCTCAAGACATGGAGCCGCAGCTCCACAATCTTCCCCGAATTCGTCGGCCACACCTTCGCTGTTCATGACGGACGCAAGCACGTTCCCGTCTATATCACCGAAGACATGGTAGGTCACAAGCTCGGTGAATTCGCTCCGACAAGAACCTTCAGAGGTCACGCCGGTTCGAAAACTTCAAATAACGGTAAATAAGTCGAAAGGAGTGTATGACAATGCAAGCAACCGCAAAGGTAACTCATGTACGCATTGCACCGCGTAAGGTAAAGATCGTTCTTGACCTTATCCGCAATCAGCCTGCAGAGAAAGCAATGGCAATTCTCAAATACACGCCTAAGGCTGCGTGTGAGGTTGTCGAAAAGCTTTTAAAATCAGCGATGGCTAACGCTGAGAATAAAGATATGGACACTACAAAGCTTGTTGTTTCCGAATGCTACGTCAATCAGGGTCCGACACTCAAGAGAATCAGACCCAGAGCACAGGGCAGAGCATACCGCATCAACAAGAAAACATCACACATCACCCTTGTACTCAAGGAAGCAGAATAAGTGAGGAGGAGGTAAAACAATGGGTCAGAAAGTTAATCCGAACGGCCTGAGAGTCGGTGTTATTAAGGATTGGGAATCTCGTTGGTACGCTGATAAGAAAGATTTCGGCGACACACTCGTTGAAGACTACAACCTTCGTGAGTATCTCCTTGAAACACTTGCTCCCGCCGGAGTTCCCAAGGTTGAAATCGAACGTGACGCTAAGCGCGTTCGCATCAACATTCACGTTGCCAAGCCCGGTATGGTTATCGGCAAAGGCGGCGCAGAGATCGAAAAGCTCAAGGCTACCCTTGAGAAGAAGCTCGGAAAGAGCGTATCTCTTAACATTATCGAAATCAAAAATCCCGATGTAAACGCACAGCTTGTTGCCGAGAACATCGCTTCTCAGCTTGAAAGAAGAATTTCTTTCCGCCGCGCACTCAAGTCCTCAATCGGCAGAGCCATGAAGCTCGGCGCAAGAGGTATCAAGTGTCAGGCATCAGGCCGTCTCGGCGGTGCTGAAATCGCAAGAAGCGAAACCTACAAGGAGGGAACCATTCCCCTTCAGACAATCCGTGCCGACATCGACTACGGCTTCGCAGAAGCTAAGACCACTTACGGCCGTATCGGCGTAAAGGTCTGGATTTACACAGGCGAGGTTCTTCAGGTTTCCAACAACACAGAACGTCAGAGACCGGACCGCCGCAGAAGAAACAACAACCGCAGGGAAGGAGGAGCTAAAAATGTTAATGCCTAAACGTGTTAAGCGCCGTAAGCAGCAGCGCGGACGCCTTAAGGGTGCTGCCCACAAGGGCAACAAGGTAACATACGGTGACTTCGGTCTGATGGCTCTTGAACCTGCATGGATCAATTCCAGACAGATCGAGGCAGCCCGTATCGCCATGACCCGTTACATCAAGCGTGGCGGTCAGGTTTGGATCAAGATCTTCCCCGACAAGCCGATCACTCAGAAGCCGGCTGAAACCCGAATGGGTTCCGGTAAAGGTTCACCCGAATATTGGGTAGCCGTTGTGAAGCCCGGCAGAGTTATGTTCGAAATTGCAGGTGTTGACGAAGTCGTTGCCCGTGAGGCTCTGCGTCTTGCTGCCAACAAGCTTCCGATCAAGTGCAAGTTCGTAACCAAAGCAGAACAGGAAAAGGATGGTGAACAGTAATGAAAGCAAGTGAAATCAGAAAACTGTCCGCCGCTGAGATGGACGCAAAGCTCGCCGATCTGAAGAAGGAGCTGTTCAATCTCCGTTTCCAGCAGGCTGTCAATCAGCTTGACAATCCGATGAGAATCAACGCCGTTAAAAAGGATATCGCCAGAATCAAGACTGTTCAGCGCGATATCGAGCTTCACGGCGCAAACTCTTAAGGAATGGAGGATAAGAGATAATGGAACGTAATCTTCGTAAAACTCAGGTAGGCATTGTTTCAAGCGACAAGATGGAAAAGACTGTCGTTGTTACAATCAAGGACAAGGTTAAGCACCCGCTTTACAACAAGATCGTTAACCGTACCGTTAAGGTAAAGGCTCACGACGAGAACAATGAATGCGGCGTAGGCGATCGTGTGCTTATTATGGAAACCCGTCCTCTTTCCAAGGATAAGAGATGGCGTGTTGTCAAGATTATAGAAAAAGCCAAATAATTGGTGCAGCTAAAGGAGGCTAAACACAATGATCCAACAGCAAACTTATCTTAAGGTTGCCGACAATACCGGTGCTAAGGAACTTATGTGCATCCGTGTTTTGGGCGGCACCGGAAGAAGATATGCTAATATCGGTGACGTCATTGTTGCTTCTGTCAAGAAGGCAGCACCCGGTGGCGTCGTAAAGAAGGGCGACGTTGTCAAGGCAGTCGTAGTTCGTACTGCAACAGGCGTTCGCCGCGATGACGGAACATACATTCGTTTCGACGAAAATGCAGCCGTTATCATTAAAGATGACAAAACTCCCAGAGGTACCCGTATCTTTGGGCCGGTAGCAAGAGAGCTTCGTGACAAGGATTATCTCAAGATTCTGTCCCTCGCTCCGGAAGTTCTTTAAGGAGGTGTCACGATGAGTAAGGTTCATGTTAAAACAGGCGACCAGGTCGTTGTCATCAACGGCAAGGATCGTGGCGCAAGAGGCAAGGTTCTTCAGGTAAGCCCGAAGGAAGGCAAGGTCATCGTTGAAAAAATCAACCTTGTTTCCAAGCACGTCAAGCCCCGCAAGATGGGTGAGCCGGGCGGCATTATCGAAGCCGAAAGCGCTCTTTATGCTTCAAAGGTACAGCTGATCTGCCCCAAATGCGGCAGACCGACAAGAGTCGGACATGAGATCGTTGAAGAAAAGGGCAAGAAGAAAAAGATGCGCGTCTGCAAGAAAGCAGACTGCGGCGCAAAGTTTGAATAAGGGAGGAACATGACAATGGCAAGATTAAAGCAAACTTATGTCAATGAAGTTGCACCTGCACTCATGAAGAAGTTCGGCTATAAGAGCGTTATGCAAATCCCGAAGATTGACAAGGTTGTTGTCAACGTTGCCTGCGGCGAAGCGAGCACCAACTCCAAGGTTCTTGACGCGATCGTCGCTGACGTAAGAGCAATCACCGGTCAGCAGCCCGTTCTTTGCAAGGCTAAGAAATCAGTTGCAAACTTCAAACTTCGTGAAGGCATGGTAATCGGCGTTAAGGTTACCCTTCGCGGCGACAAGATGTATGAATTCATCGACAGATTCTTCAATCTGGCTCTTCCGAGAGTTCGTGACTTCAGAGGCATCAACCCCAACGCCTTTGACGGCAGAGGTAACTATTCGGTCGGCATCAAGGAACAGCTTATTTTCCCTGAAATCGACTACGATAAGATCGACAAGGTTCGCGGTATGGACATCTGCTTCGTAACAACGGCTAATACCGACGAAGAAGCAAGAGAACTGCTCACTCTTATGGGTGCGCCTTTCGAAAAGCAATAAGAGGAGGGAATCACTTATGGCAAAGACTTCAATGAAAGAAAAACAGAAAAGACCCGCTAAGTATTCCACAAGGCAGTACAACAGATGTAAAATCTGCGGCAGACCGCACGCTTATCTTCGTAAGTACGGAGTATGCCGTATCTGCTTCAGAGAGCTTGCACACGCAGGACAGATCCCCGGCGTGAAGAAAGCAAGCTGGTAAGCAATTGCAATCATTCAAGGAGGTAAAGGAATATGCAAGTAACAGACGCAATCGCTGATATGCTTACAAGAATCCGTAACGCTTCATCAGCAAAACACGATTCGGTTAAGATTCCTGCATCCAACACGAAGAAGGCAATTGCTCAGATTCTTGTGGATGAAGGATATATCAAAAGCTACACCGTCGAAGAAGACGGCAAGCAGGGAATTATCGACGTACAGCTCAAGTACGGTCCGAATAAGTCCCAGGTAATTACAGGTCTCAGAAGAGTTTCCAAGCCCGGTCTGAGAATCTATACAAGCTGTGAAGATATGCCCAAGGTAATGAAGGGACTCGGCATCGCCATCATCTCCACTTCCAAGGGTATCATGACTGACAAGGACGCACGCAAGGCAAATGTCGGCGGTGAAGTTCTTGCTTTCATCTGGTAAGGAGGTGCCGAGATGTCACGTATAGGAAGATTGCCGGTACACATTCCGGCCGGTGTTGACGTTACCATCGACGGTCACACCGTTACAGCAAAAGGCCCGAAGGGCACGCTTACCAAGACTTTCCACAGCAACATGAACATCGCAAAGGACGGCGACGTTATCACCGTTACCCGCCCCGACGATGCTAAGGAAAACAGATCACTTCACGGTCTTACCCGTTCCCTTATCGCAAACATGGTTGAAGGCGTTTCAACCGGTTTCAAAAAGGAGCTTGAGATCAACGGTATCGGTTACAGAGCGGAGAAGAAGGGCAAGGATCTTGTTATGAAGATCGGCTATTCTCACGACGTAACCATGTCAGAAATCGACGGCATCACAATCGACGTTCCCGCTCCGAATAAGATCGTCATCAGCGGTCCGGACAAGGAAATCGTCGGCCAGTTTGCGGCTGAAGTTCGTGAACAGCGTCCGCCGGAACCCTACAAGGGCAAGGGCATCAAGTATGTTGACGAACACATTCGCCGTAAAGAAGGTAAAGCCCGTAAGGGCAAATAAGATT
>JBJFHV010000523.1:0-4982 GCA_051894015.1 Acutalibacteraceae bacterium
GGCTTTTGCTTCGGTAGGCTTCTTCGCCGGTGCTTTTTCAGCTTTCGCTTCGGCAGGCTTCTTAGCCGGCGCTTTCTCCGCTTTTGCTTCGGCAGGCTTCTTCGCCGGCGCTTTCTCCGCTTTTGCTTCGGCAGGCTTTTTAGCCGGTGCCTTTTCCGCCTTTACTTCAGCGGACTTTTTTTTAGATTCCGAGGCCGGTTTTTTCTTGGGCGCTCTGTAGCTGTGTTTCATATAGATGACCGAAAGACCGGCAATATCTACTGTCAGGCTGTTTTCGTAGCCGTGAAGAGCCTGCTTCTTGGTTTTCAGCTTACCGTGTGTGCCGACGCCGTTTCCGCCGAAGGCTTCGTCATCGGAATTGAGGATAACCTCGTATGTACCCTTCTTTTCAATGCCGAACGAGTAGTTTTCTCTTGTGACGGGCGTGAAGTTGCAGACGCAGACGATTTCGTTCTGGTTGTTGTCGATTCTTCTGAACACCAGAACGGAGTTTTCGTTGTCGTCGCTGACACACCACTTGAAGCCGTCCCAGCTGTAATCCTCCTGCCACAAAGCAGGATATTTCTTGTAAATCTCATTCAGAGCCTTGTTGTAATCCTGAAGCTTGCGGTGCTTTTCGTAGCCCAGAAGCAGCCAGTCAAGACCCTGGTCGTACTTCCATTCAATGAACTGACCGAATTCCTGACCCATGAACATCAGCTTCTTGCCGGGGTGAGCCATCATGTAGCCCATAAAGGCACGGACGCCGCTGAACTTTTCGTCATAGTCGCCGGGCATCTTATTGATCAGCGAGCATTTGCCGTGAACGACCTCATCGTGAGAGACGGGAAGAACAAAGTTTTCGGAAAACGCATAGAAGAATGAGAACGTGAGAAGATTGTGGTTGAACTTTCTTGAAAGACCGTCCATCGAGAAATACCGTAAAACGTCGTTCATCCAGCCCATGTTCCACTTGAAGTTGAAGCCGAGACCGCCCATGTCGGTGGGCTTTGAAACAAGCGGCCATGCGGTGCTCTCTTCGGCAATCATCAGCACGTCGGGATGATCGGCAAAAATCAGTGTGTTCAGGCTCCTGATAAAGTCAATCGCTTCTAAGTTTTCGTTTCCGCCGTACTTATTGGCAATCCATTCGCCGTCGTTGCGGTCGTAGTCGAGATAGAGCATCGAAGCGACCGCGTCCACACGAAGTCCGTCAACGTGATAGGTTCTCAGCCAGAATTCGGCCGAGCTCATCAGGAACGATCTGACCTCGTTTCTGCCGTAGTCAAAGACCTTGGTGCCCCACTGCTTATGTTCGCCCTTTCTCGGGTCGGCGTATTCATAGCAGGCCTCGCCGTCAAAGTCGGAAAGACCGTGAGCGTCCCTCGGAAAGTGAGCCGGAACCCAGTCAAGAATGACGCCGATGCCGTTCTTATGGCACTGATCGATAAAATACATCAGATCATGCGGGGTGCCGTACCGTGACGTTGCGGCAAAGTAGCCTGTCACCTGATAGCCCCACGAGCCGTCGTACGGATATTCCGAAAGCGGCATCAGCTCGATATGTGTGTATCCCATCTCCTTGACATACGGTACCAATTCGTTGGCAAGGTCACGGTAGGAATAGAAGTTGCCGTCGTCGTGCATTTTCCACGAGCCTGCATGAACCTCATAGATGTTGACGGGGGACTGATAGATGTTGCTTTCCTTTCTCTTCTTCAGCCATGCCGAGTCGCCCCATTTGTAACCGTCAAGCTCATAATACTTGGAGGCGGTTCCGGGTCTTGTTTCACAGTGGAAAGCATACGGGTCAGCCTTGTCGATCTCTTTGCCGGCGGCAGAAACGATATGGTATTTGTAGTTGTCATAGATGCTGACATCGGAGACAAAGCCCTCCCAGACACCGCCGTCGTTCAGCTTTTTCATCGGGGCGGCGTTTACGTCCCAGTTGTTGAAGTCACCGATGATGCTGACGCTTTTTGCGTGCGGCGCCCACACACGGAAGGAATAGAGATTGTTTTCGCCCTCCGCCTTATGAGAGCCGAGATATTCGTAAGACTTGATGTTTTTTCCCTGATTGAAGAAGTACAAGGCGACGTTATCGTTGTCTGTCTTTTTCTTGGTCATTTTATGCACCGTCCTGTCTGTTTGATTGATTCGGGAAAGCAAAATTCCCCCTATTATTTTTATACAATCTAATAATAACACCCAAGACAGTAAAAAGCAAGTTTTTTTGCTATTTTGTTACAAACACCATAATTTTAATTAACAATTATTGTTCAATTTGTCAGAAATAACGATTACCCATGAACACCGTATTCGGAAATTGTGTTTTTGTTTTCGGGAAAATTTTGTGCTTTCCTGCATGTAAGGTGACAAAAAGGGTGAAAATGTATAAAAAAGAGGAGGACTCTCTTGTCATGGGCTTACGGGCGGATTTTACCATTATATATTTTTCATCGGTCGCATTTTGACGGATTTTAAGCGAATGGATAACTCTTTACTTTTCCTGTCTTTCGTGATAAACTTGACAGGCGGCTTTTCGTCGCACATCAGAGATAAGTATAAAAAACAAGGAAGGAATAAAATTGAAATCTCCGTTTGTAAAAGGACTTTATCACGGATTGCCGATTGCGCTCGGATATCTTTCCGTGTCGTTCGGCTTCGGCATTATGGCGGTAAGAGCGGGACTGAGCATTCTTGCCGCGGTCGGAATCTCCGTAACGAATCTTACCTCGGCCGGACAGGCGGCAGGTGTCGGTATCATTGCCGCCGGCGGCTCGCTTTTTGAAATGGCGCTGACTGAATTTGTGATCAATATGCGGTACGGACTTATGGGAATCTCTCTTTCCCAGAAGCTTGACGGCTCGTTCAACACGGCAAGACGGCTGATCGTCGCGTACGGAATCACCGACGAAATTTATGCCGTGGCGATCTCACAAAAAGAAAAGCTTACCGCAAAATATATGTACGGACTGATCCTCATTTCGTTCCTCGGCTGGTCAAGCGGTACGCTGATCGGTGCGGCGGCGGGTGAGGTGCTTCCGAAAAGCGTTACCGACGCGATGGGAATCGTGCTTTACGGAATGTTCCTTGCCGTGATCGTCCCGGCGGCCAAAAAAGAAAAAAGCGTCCTGCTTGCCATAACAGTCGCTTCTGTTCTTTCGATTCTTTTCCGGTACGTTCTGACTTTCATTTCGGGCGGATTTGCCGTGATCATCAGCGCGGTTGCGGCTTCTGCAGTCGTTGCCCTGATTTTCCCCGTTAAGGACGAAGAGGACGAGAGTACTTGCGAAAAAGCCGAAGTCACGGAAACGGAGGCGGTACAATGAAAGTTGCCTTGTATATTTTCGTGATGGCGCTCGTAACCTATCTGATACGAATGATTCCGTTCACGCTTTTCCGAAAGAAAATCAAATCCCGGTTTTTCCGCTCGTTTCTTTACTATATTCCGTTTACCGTGCTTGCCGCCATGACAATCCCCGAAATTTTTTATTCAACGGGAGAAATTCTGACGGCGGCGGTCGGAACCGCGGTTGCGGTGATACTCGCTTACTTTGATCTGCCGCTGATTGTGGTTGCGTTGGCCGCGGCTGCGGCGGCATTTGTCTGCGGTCTGTTTTAAAGAATATTAAAACTTCAGAAAATACATGACGGCAACGGCACATATCACGCCGACCGTGAATGCAACCGCATATTTTGAAAAATCGGCAAACCGGCTTCTTTTGATTTTGCTCGGCGGCGCCGCAGTGGTTTTAGAGGCAATAAGTCCTGCCCGTTCGCGGATTTTTCCCTCGCTGATGCTTGCGTATTCCGGTTTTACGAAAAACATGATTTTTTCGAAATAATCACTTCCCGTGTCGTTGACTTCGACAACCTGTCTGTTGATTCCCTTAATCATTCTGATTCCTCCTTTTGCCTATATTTTTGTCAAAGGCGGCCGTTATATTCCTGTGAATGAATTTTGGGCGATAGTTAATTTTTAGCTATGCAGGCTTATTTTTGCTTTTAACAATTTACTTTTTGTCTGCGTTTTTTAACGGCAAGAGTTGAAAACTATGTGGAAAACGTTGAAAACTCGCCTGAAAACCGCTGAAAATATAGGACTTTTCACGTGGAAAGCTTTTAAACGTATGTTGAAAACTTTTTATTTCGGGTTTCTCTTTTAATTATCTTGAAAAGTTATCGAAGAAATGATAAAATAAAATTCAACGGGCATTTTTTAATGCAAATTTTTTAGTGTGCAGGAAAGGGAAAGAAAATGGAAAATACGACAAATACCTGCAAAGAGCAGACCGAAAAAAAGAAAAAAATATTAAGCTGTATTCAGCCGTCGGGAATCCCGACTCTGGGCAATTATCTGGGAGCGCTCAAGAACTGGAAGCTTCTTTCCGACGAATTTGACAGCGCTTTTGCCGTCGCCGATCTTCACGCAATTACGGTAAGACAGGATCCGCAAAAGCTCAGAAAACAGATTATGGAGGTTCTCGCTCTTCTTCTTGCCATCGGTCTTGACCCGGACAAGAGCATTATTTTTATTCAAAGCCATGTTCCGGCGCATTCTCAGCTTGCCTGGATTCTCAACTGCTATACGCAGTTCGGCGAAATGTCAAGAATGACGCAGTTCAAGGATAAATCACAGTCTCACGCCGACAACGTCAATGTCGGATTATTTGCTTATCCCGTGCTGATGGCGGCGGATATTCTTCTTTATCAGGCGGATCTTGTACCCGTCGGCGCCGACCAGAAACAGCATCTTGAAATTGCAAGAGATATCGCGAACCGTTTTAATACCATTTACGGAAAGACCTTTACGATTCCCGACCCGTATATCGGAAAGAACGGCGCAAGAGTCATGTCGCTTCAGGATCCGACGAAAAAGATGAGCAAATCCGATCCGAATCCGAAAGGTTTTGTTTCCGTATTCGATGCGCCCGAAACGATCATGAAAAAGATCAAGAGTGCGGTTACCGACTCTGAGGGCGGCGTCTATTACGGCGAGG
>JBJFHV010000524.1:0-4972 GCA_051894015.1 Acutalibacteraceae bacterium
AACCTTTTCTTTTTTATCGGTAACAAAATAACCGTCATTGCTTTTTTGTACAAGACCGAGCTGTTCAAAAGCATCAAGACAAACAAGTACACGGCAGGCAAGAGAAACATCGGCTCCGAGCCGATAACAAAAAACATCATAGTCGGATGTTTTCACAACTCTGTCCCGTATAAGACGAAAAACATCGCCGGCAAATTTTCGATCCGGCAGACAAAACTGCGCTTCTTTTCGGATCAGACGGTCTTTACGCTTAACTTTCTCATATAGTCGTAATGATTTCAGATATTTTTCATCGTCCGTTCCCGAAAGCCGGATATCTTTGATATAAATAGAAACATTTGTCTGCCCCATGTATTCGTTTTTTTCAAGGCGGACAGCTAAATCAAGCTTATCTCCGACAACATACGGGAACTGATCGGGAGTTACAGAAAACTTCAAAGCCGTAAGAGAGGTATTCCCTCTTGACAAGCTTAATTTCAGATGTTTTCCTCCGCCGATGGGCGTAATTGCGTTCAGCCGCATGGAAAAAAGCCCGAAAATCGGCTGAGGATTTCCCGCTCCGAACGGCTCTAATGTATCTATTATCGGCAAAATATCGGCAGAAATAAACTCCGGACGAAGTTTACAGTCAATATTCAGCTTCATAAACGGCATTTCGACCTGTCTGGCATAATTATTTACGCCTTTTCTGAAGTTATCAATGTCGCCGCTCGCAAGTGAAAAACCGGCCGCTAAGGTGTGACCGCCGAAATGCGTCAGCATATCTTTGCACGAATATATCGCATCAAAAATTGAGAAGCCTTCGATGCTTCTTGCCGAGCCTTTAGCGCTGTCACCCTCTCTTGCGATAACAATACACGGCTTGGAATACCGCTCAACGAATCTTGCCGCAGCGATACCGATAACGCCTGCATGCCAGCCGTCAGAATCAAAAACCAGAACACGGTCGTACAGCATCGACGGGTTTTCGGCGATTTGTTTATCGACCTCGTTAATAATAATCTGTTCCAGCTGCTGTCGGCTTACATTGGCTTCGTTGACCTGACCGGCAAGTCTTTCCGCTTCTTCGCTATTATCACAGGTTAAAAGCTGAAGCGCTGTCATAGCGTCAGAAATGCGTCCCATTGCATTGATTCTCGGAACAAGTGAGAATGCCGCCGAAACAGCACCAACCGGCTTATTATTCAGGCAGATATCCTTCAAAGCCGCAAGCCCTGCATTATTAGCATGATTGATTTTTTCAAGACCGATTTTAACGATTGTTCTGTTTTCTCCGACAAGAGGTACAACATCGCCGATTGTGCCGATTGCAACAAGATCAGCATAACAATCAAGCACATCTTCATATTCACCGTCGGAAAGAGCACAGGCAAGCTTAAACGCAACTCCCACGCCGGCAAGATCCTTAAAGCGGCTTTGGCAGTCGCTTCTGTGCGGATTGACAATCGCATAAGCTTTCGGCAAAACCTCGGGCGGTTTATGGTGATCGGTGATAACAAGCTCTAATCCTAAAGAATAGGCATATTCCGCTTCTTTTATTGCCGATACACCGTTATCAACCGTTACAATGAGCTTAACCCCGTCGTCATGAAGTCGTTTGATTGCGGCGTTGTTAAGACCGTAGCCTTCAAGATTGCGGTCAGGAATATAGCAGGTTACATCTGCTCCCAAAAGGCCGAGATATGTATATAAAAGTGAAGCGGCTGTCACGCCGTCGGCATCATAGTCGCCGTAAATTGCGATTTTTTCGCCGCAGTCAAGAGCAAGATTGATTCTTTCAACGGCTTTGTCCATGTCTTTAAGTTCAAAAGGATCGTAAAGAGCAGGGGTATCGTTGAGAAATTCAAGTGCCTGCTGTTCGGTGGTGATTCCCCTTGAAATCAGAAGAAGCGCAACGAACGGGTCAATATCCAGTCTCAGGGCGAGCTCATTCGCTTCGTCCTTGTTGACTGACGATACGCACCACTTCTTTCTTCCCATCTTATCAATCCTTTCAAACGTAATAATTATTTATTATAGCATAACATGAGCCTTTAATCAATAAAAAGCAAGCTAAAAATTCCATTTGATTTTTTGCATCGTATAGGTTTTATCCTGCAATTGATAGGCCTTGATTTCACGGATAAACAAGGCGGCGTATTTCTCTTTCTTGACTTCTCCGACTCCCGGAATATCCGAAAACGCACGAATATTATCTGGCTTTCTTGATGCCATGATTTTTAAAGTAGCATCCGTGAAAATCGTAAAGGCCGGCACCCTCTTTTTGACCGCTATTTCCTTTCTCAAACGTTTCAGAACGTCGAATAAAGCCGGATCATAATTGTCGTCTTCATCAGCCGGCACGTATGTTCGGGCGGTTTTTCTTTCCGCAAGCTCAATCGGCTTATCGGCAAACAGTACCGGTTTTGACTTTTCGGTGATCCGAAGCTGTCCGCTGTCGGAATCAATATATCCGTTTTTAATAAGCAGAAGGATGATTTCACTTACTCTTGATAAGGGTACGTTTTTCATCAGTCCGAAGGTTGAAAGCTTTTCAAAATGCTTTTCACTGACCTCTGTTGTAATATTGCCCTTTAAGATATCCGTAATGATTTTTTCCTGAACATTCTGCCCTGTCCGGACAATACAGGAAAGGATCATTTTTGAATATACGGTAAGATTTTTCTGATTGTCATCGTTTCGGCAGGAGGAACAATTACCGCACCGTTCCGGCATTTTTTCACCGAAATACGATAATATGTATTGCCTGAGACAACCCGTACACTCGGCATAGCCGATCATGCTGTCAAGCTTACGAAGCCGAAGCTTACGAAGACGTGCTGCATCACGGCCGGAAAGCACCTCGTTTTCTGCGGGATTGTCAATGAAAAAACGCTGCGTCCGGATATCTGCGGCATTGTACATCAAAACACAGTCGGCGCTGCAGCCGTCTCTGCCTGCCCTGCCCGCTTCCTGATAATAGCTTTCAATATCACCGGGCATATTGTAGTGAATGACAAAGGAAACATTGGATTTATCGATACCCATTCCGAAAGCGTTCGTCGCGACAATGATCTGTTTCTCGTCGTTGACAAATTCATCCTGATTGTGCTTTCTTTCCTGCGCATCGAGGCCGGCATGATACTTCGTAACGCTTCGCCCCTGTGCACAAAGAGACTCATAAATTCTGTCTGTTGTTTTTCGGGAAGAACAGTATATGATTCCGCTCCTGCCCTTATACAGATCGAGATATTGCTTCAGTTTTTCCGGCTTGTTTTTCGGCTTAACCACTTCAAAATACAGGTTCTTGCGGTCAAAGCTTAAAACCGAAACGGCAGGGCTTTCGAGTCCGATCAGTTCGATGATATCCGTTCTGACGCGTTCGGTTGCCGTTGCCGTACAGGCGCAGACAACAGGTCTGTTTGAAAAATGATTGATAAAATCCTTGATTTTCAGATAATTCGGACGAAAATCCTGTCCCCACTGAGAAACACAATGCGCTTCGTCTACGACCACCATAGATATTTCAACGTTTTCACACAATGCTAAAAATCCCTGTGTGTTCAGCCTTTCGGGCGCAACATATATAATCTTGTACGCTCCTTTTTGCGCACGCGAAAGAGCAAGCGATATTTGTCTTTCGTTCAGCGAACTGTTCAGATAAGCCGCTTTTATCCCGTTCTGAATCAGGGAATTAACCTGATCTTTCATCAGCGAAATCAAAGGCGAAACAACAATCGTGATCCCCGGAAACAGTAACGCCGGTATCTGAAAGCAGATGGATTTTCCGGCGCCTGTCGGCATAACGGCAAGCGTATCTTTACCGGAAAGAAGAGAATCAATGACATCTAATTGTCCGTCACGGAAAGAGGTATATCCGAAATACCCGGACAAAGCTTCATATTTATCCAAAATCAATCTCCGATCACACAAAAAATCTCTTTGACAGCCAACGGCGCATATGCTTGCTTGAATAGCAATAGACCAAGAAAGCGACAAGCACGGCACAGGAAACAAAAACAATCATACCGATGTCAAAAGCACTTTTAAAATTGGTTACATTGCGGATCAATGCGCCTAAAATGACGCTTGATAAAGCAACATCAGCCGTGATCAGGACAGTTCTTAAAAGCCAGTGACGTTTTTTCCTCTTTGTCCAAAGCATATAAAACAAAACCATCAGCGACACAATACAAATAAACGGAAGGGCGCACTGAAAATACCAATCCTTACCGCTTTGATGATTGAGCGCGAAGAAGAAGTAAACATAGGCCGCAACACCGGCCGTATCCAAAGCCCACATCAGATATGGCTTGAGTTTTTTTGTGAAAAACGGAAAAACAAAAATAACCCAGATCAAAAAAGAAGATGTGTTGACATAAAGAGACCAGAAACCGCCCTTGAAAATTGCATTGGTGAGAAAGCATACAATATTCGGTATCAAGATTATCATCGAAATGATATAAGCGATGAATCTTTTTTTGATTCCCTGCGGAATATGTTCTTCCGACGAAAACGGTGCTTGTGTTTCTTCACGCTGCGGTTGTATGTTCGGATTTATGACAGGCGTGGAACATAAGGCGCATTTTTTTGCGCTGTCGTCAAGTTCTACGCCGCAGTTAACACAATAAGACATTCAGATTCCTCCGATCGGTTATTCTCTGTTGCTTTCGATTTTGACGTGAATTCCCATTTTGACAAGTCTTGTAAAAAACTCACGTTCAATGTCGCTTTCCCGATAGCAATTCGAGAAAGTAAAAACAAGTTTATCATCAAAGGTGATCACACCGCATCTGGCTCCGTTGAGCTTTCCCGGACCCGTAAAGAACATATATTTTTCGATATGTTCTTTCATTTCCTCCGGCAATTGAACGGGACCGATATTTGAGATCAGCGCCGAGGTCGTCTGCTCACCGGTAATCAGGAAGGTAATGGCGACACCGAGATTCTTTATGCCTAACGGAATATATTTTGTAAACGGATTCTTTTCGAT
>JBJFHV010000525.1:0-4937 GCA_051894015.1 Acutalibacteraceae bacterium
TTAGGAGTATATCAAAACTTTCATAAAATGTCAAGCTTTTTTTACAAATTGTTGGTTTCGTTCGAATGCTTGATTTTCATGCTTTAATATATTTGTCCATTCTGTATGAGAAGTTGTATTTTTGATATCAATGACTGCGCTGCACAACGGTTTGACTGTGCGCCGGGATGACCGCTTATTACAACATCCGTTTCACCCATTTTAAAATCAATTTTTGTGTTGTCAATCTTTGTGTCTCCCGTTTCAGCTTTGAACTCACTTACCGCCTGCTCAATATACGGATACATGGAATTGTTCATGTCGCCGAGTATGCAAAGGATATATGCATTCGGGTTTTTCCCTCTTACGATGGAAAGCAATCTCTTATATTCTCCTACAAATCCGGCTCTTGATTCCTGCGATTTACAGAACGAAGCATCGTTCGTCCCGAGATTGATCACAACCAGATTCGGCGTATACTCACTGAAGTTCCACTGCTGAGAAGCATACGAAGAGTCAAAGGTTTTGTTATCGATTGCTTTTTCATAACGGTCGAAAATTACATTCGTTGTATTCCTTACGCCCGTTGAAGTATAACCCGAATACACTCCGTAGCCCGAATAGCAAACAGCGCTGTAATCAGCATCAAAAGCCAGTGCCGTAAGATACGCATATGTTTTTGAAAAATTTTCCGTTGTTGTCGAAAACTTTTTGCTGTTGTCTGTCTCGTCAATTCCGAATCCACAGGTAATGGAGTCTCCGATAAATTCAAGCTTCAGCTGTTTCGGCTGGGTCGGAACGGCCGGCCGCTTCCCGACAACGGTTATCATTCCGATTCCGATATAGGAAAAGACGGATTCGGAAAGTTTGATGACCCGTACGACAGCACGTCCTCCGCAGGTGTTCAGGTCAATTTTTACATGAGTCTCATAATTATCAAGACTGCGGTCAAACACAAGATATCCGTTTACATATACCGCTACCCGCGGACGGTGATTGTCCGATGTACTTGCAGTCTTTTCGTCAAGCAGCTGGATATCGGCAGAAACACCTTCGCAGTCAAACTCAATTCCGCTTCCGGACATGGACAGCCAGCGAACTCCGTTATCATAAACGGTTCTGCCCAAAGGTCTGACATAAGTGGTTGAAGCGTTCAGAACCATTGTTTCATCATATTGACTTTTCTGACCCGTGTACTCCGTAACATAATATACAGGGGCAGTCGTTGATAAATCCGGATCGGTGCTGTACGCGGGCGACGTCGCATCGTTAATAATGTTTTCGGTTTCTATACGATTATCAATGCTATAGGTCACACCGCCCTCAGCCGAATAAACCGAAACTGACGGAGGTGCCGTCTGGCTTATCTCGATTGATTTCACTCTTCGTGAAACGCCGGGCAAGGTCGGACTATTGCTCAAAGCCGCAATCAAAACCACAAAAAGTAAAACTGCGACGGATAAAATAATGATGACTTTAGACGATTTTTTCATTTTGTCCCTCCAAAGCTTAACAAATCGTTCTTCTGTCCTTGAAAAACACTTTTGATATTCTATCATATCCGCTCGAAAAAAGCAACAAAAGCTCACTCGGGAGTATTTTCCGCGTTTTCTGACAGCGAGAGACGATTTTTTTGAAAACCTGTTGCTTTTCCGAGCGTAAAAATATATAATTAGTTTGTAAATATATTTCAGCGATCGGAGAATACATAATGAACAAGAAATCAACAAAAACCAAAAAGCTTTTGCAGTCATTCTTGTCTGTTTTATTTGTCTGTTGTACGGTCTGCGCTCTGTCCTTTTGCGCTGATGCTTCGGACAATATCAAATACCGCTCGTTTTCAACCGGAAAGGTTTCCGAAAGCGGTTTCAGCGATTCCTCCTTCCGGGTCAAATCTTCCTCGGCTTCGTCATCTTCCGATTCCGTTTTCAGAAAAGGCTCCTTGCCCGCAAGCTACAATTCTGTCAAAAAAAATCTTGTCACAAGCGTCAAAGATCAGGGAGACTACGGCACCTGCTGGGCTTTTGCAACGGTTTCTGTTTCCGAAACCTCGGTTATCAACGAATTTAAGGCTTACAACAAGGACAACTGCGATTTTTCAGAAGCCCACCTTGCCTATTTTTCTGTCAGCGACGCCGTTGACAAGCTGGATCTGACTGCAGGAGATAAAACAAAACTCAACGGCATCAATTATCTGAATCTCGGAGGAAATCTTTATTTTTCAACCTTTACTCTTGCCAAATGGTTCGGCATCACCAACGAAAGTACGGCTCCTTATTCAAAAGTAAGCCCCAAAACCGTCTATCCGAACTCGCTGGCCTACTCGAAAAACAAAATGATTTTGGAAAATTCGTATTGGATTCCGATGAGCGACACTAATACTGTCAAACAGCTGATTATGCAATACGGCTCGTGCGCTGTTTCCTATTACCACGATGACTATTTTTACAACGACAGCAAAGGCTCATTTTATCAGAACGTTGTTAAGGTTCCCAACCATTCCGTCACCATCGTCGGCTGGGACGACAATTACTCAAGAACCAATTTCGGTACTGTTTTCAATTTATATACAAGACCCAAGAAGAACGGCGCATGGCTGATCAAAAACAGCTACGGCACCTCTTTCGGAAACAACGGTTATATGTGGCTTTCCTATGAGGACGCTTCCCTTCTGTTTGACGACGCCGCTTTTCTTGACTTTACAACTACATCAACCTTCGACAAAAACTATCAGTATGACGGAACAACAAGCTCTTTCGGCGGATATTATACCGACGATCTGATTTACGGTGCCAACCGTTTCAAAACGATTTCCTCCGACGATCTGCTGACGGCAATTTCGTTTTATACTGCCGAGCCGTCGGTCACTTGTTATTATCAGATTTATAAAAATGTTTCAAGCTCTTCCGATCCGACCAAAGGAACACCCGTCTATCAATCCGCCGTCAAATCCTTTCAGCAATATGCAGGCTATCATACGGTTTATCTTCCCGAACCGGTTGAGCTGAAAGCCGGAGAATATTTTTCCGTTGTTGTCACCTATAAAAACAAGGGACGGGAGGTTATGATATTCTCCGATGACGTAGGCTATGCCGACGACACGGGATATGTTTACTGTTATGCAAAGAGTCTCAAAGGACAAAGCTTTGTCAGTGAGGACGGAAAGACATGGGAGGACCTTTACAAAATAGGAAAAGGCGAGAACCTCAGAATCAAGGCCTTTACCAAAACCCGTTATGCTGCGCCGAAAAAGATAACGCTTTCCGCCTCGGGCCTTGTTCTGGCGAAGGGCAAAACTGCCGTCCTCAACGCTTCGGTTTCACCTTACTATGCTGTCAACAAGCTGGTCTGGAAATCTTCCGATCCTGAAATTGTTTCCGTTGATTCAAACGGAAAATTAACGGCGAAAAGCTACGGAACCGCCACGGTTACCTGTTACAGTTCGGTCGACAATTCAGTTTTTGCCTCCTGTAAAGTCAAGGTCACCCTGAATAAAGTCAACGGACTGAAAACATCAAAGACCGCTCAGTCGTACATAAAAATCACATGGGACAAAAATGCCGAAGCGGACAGCTATGAAGTTTATACGGAAACGGACGGTAAAAAGACCCTCGTCGGAAAGACAACCGAACCTTCTTACATCTTCCGGTCACTGAAACCCGGTCAGAAAATCACTTGCTATGTTGCCGCAGTGAAAACCGTCGGAACGTCACAATATAACAGCGGTTATTCGGTAGCTCTCGATTGCTGTGCAAGACCGGAATCCGTTTCAAAAATCAGCGGTTCATCAATCACACCCACTTCTGTTAAGCTGTCGTGGGGCAAAGCAACGGGAGCCGATGAATATTATGTTTACGTTCTGAATACAAAGACCGGAAAGTATTCCTATGTGAATAAGACTTCATCTACATCCTATACTGTTACCAAACTGAACGCCAATACAGGTTATACCTTTGCCGTTACGGCTGTTGCTCTTTCGGGAAAAACGTACAGCAGAGCCTACACCTACCCGACGGTAAAAATCAAAACCGCACCGGCAAATGTCACAAGCTTCAAGGCCGTTAAAGCCGGAAGCGGAAAGGTTTCCTTATCGTGGACAAAATCCGCCGGTGCTTCGGGTTATCAGATCTTCCGCTACGACGCCGCAGCCAAAAAGTATGTGGTCGTTAAAACCACCGCCTCAACCAAGCTTACGGTCAGCGGACTGAAAGCCGGCCAGACCTACACATTCAGAATCAGAGCTTACGGCGAATATAACAAAGCAAAGCTTTACAGCGGATATACCACTGCCAAAGTGAAATTATAAAGCCCAACGGCTGTGTCAGATTCATCTTTGATGATGTTTCGGACACAGCCGCTCTGTTTTTTTCCGGCACATATATGTTCATTTCAGGGACACAGATATTTTTCGGTTACTTGTTTAAAAAAACGCCTTTTTTCGTGTTAAAGTTATACATTATTGTGTATTGACTTAAAAAGCGATAATAAGGTATAATGAATTTAAATTTTAAAGGTCTTGTGTGACTGACGGATAAGTGGGCCAACCACAGGGGAGCACAGTTTTTGACCTTTCAGCCGACCGTCTGGGCAACCCTTTAGGGAGAACATCTGTTTCCCCGTTTTTTGGGGTTGCTCTGTTTATTTTTCAGGAGGTATCTTATGAAAAAAGTTGGAATCATCATGGGAAGCGACAGCGATCTGCCTGTTGTTGAAAAGGCAATCGACACGCTTAAGCAGTTTGACGTACCGACAGAGGTTCATGTTTTCTCGGCACACAGAACACCGGAAATGGCAAGAAACTTTGCATTAAATGCCAGAAAGAACGGCTTCGGTGCCATCATTGCCGCAGCAGGCATGGCGGCTCATCTTGCCGGCGCAATTGCCGCGAATACCACCCTTCCGGTTATCGGAATCCCCATCAAATCGAATAAGCTTGACGGTGTTGATGCTCTTTTATC
>JBJFHV010000526.1:0-4929 GCA_051894015.1 Acutalibacteraceae bacterium
AACAAGCTGAGAGGTGTTGCCGTGTCTGAGTACGGTGCAGGCGCAAACATCATGCATCACACGGAAAATCCAAGTCAGCCGAAAAACACCGTATGTGATTTTCACAGTGAAGAGTGGCAGTCAATTGTGCATGAAAATGCGCTGAAATATTTTATGAAAAAGAGCTCACGGAAAATCTGGGGTACTTTTGTATGGAATATGTTCGACTTTGCCATTGACTCCCGGAATGAAGGCTCTATGCCGGGAATGAACGACAAGGGTCTTGTTACATACGACAGAAAGGTCAAAAAGGATGCCTTTTATCTTTACAAGGCTTATTGGCGTGATGTTCCCACCGTTCATATAACCTCAAAGAGATTTACAAAAAGAGAACAGAAAAACATTTCGGTCAAGGTCTATTCGAATGCCGAAAGCGTATCCTTGTCTCTGAACGGTAAAAAGCTTTCTACACTTAACAACAGGCAAAACAAACAGTTAAATGTGTTTATTTTTAACAATGTTCAACTTGAAAAGGGCATAAATGAGATTGTTGCAGCAGCAAGCAGCTGTACTTCCGATAAGGCTGTTTGGGAGTTTTAACAATTTGTATCTTTTATAACCAACATAAATACCAGTGAGTGATATTAAAAAGCTTACAAAATCAAGATTCAGACAGAAGCATTAACAGAGTAATTCTTACCATAAGGAAACCAACGAATAACAAAAATCAAAGGAGAAATATAAACATGAATCAAACGCTGTTTTCAGCAAAAAAATGAGTATTCACAGGTCAAATCCCTTATTGAATACTCAAAATGGTGCGGATGTTCATAAGGATTTACTAATATTGCAAGTAAAACCGGCTTCTGACATAGTATTCTACATCCATATCCGATGGCTGAAACAGAGCAAAAGAAAGGACGATACTATGCAGAACAAAAACAAACTCACTTACACAAGTTAGCGACTATCTTATTCCAAATCCCACCTTACCGTCCGAAGAAGCAAACATTCACCTCGGAAATGGGGAATGTTACATAAAGACTATCTTTAAAAGCACAAGCCCGTTGTCTTCGCTACACTTATCGCTCAAGGCAGACTGTGGCAGTATCTTTCGGATATTGATTCTCAGGCGCAACAGATATTTGATATTCTTGTCAAACAAATGAAAGAACATGAGGATATTACCGAAAAGCTGAAAGATGTAAATCAGTTGCTGTGGATGCAAAGAATGAACAACATTCGGAACCGAGCAAATGAGGTTGTATGTAAAGAACTGATTTTTTAAATAATAGTCAGAAAAGCCGATGGAGCAATCCGTCGGCTTTATATATCGGTAAAGATGCGTTCAGGTATTTTTTTGCTAATGTGTTTTTTTATGATGATCCTCCAAAAATCATTTATTCATACCGATGGTGATTATTTCAAACGGCTTATACTCAATCACATCTGTTTCATAAAGCTCTTCTTCAAGCATGTTGAGTATTTTCACCGTTCTGTCAAGCTTAATTTGTCCTCTTGCGCCGTCCTGCTCGGAAAGTCGGATAACGGTCATCTCTCCGTTTTCACTTTTCTTTGCCGCCTGTAAATAAAGCGGTTCAAAAGTCGGAAGATTCCATTTAACATCAGCCTTGACAAGCGGAACGTTATACTGGAAAGCGAGCTTGTTGATCTTTGCGCCGACTGCGTCGCCGCCGTGCGGCACAATCATATAGCAGAAATTGTGTCTTCCCATATCGGAGGTGACATCGGGGCGGATCGTTGCGCGAAGAAGCGACAGACTGATCGTGTTCTTATCGAAGCCTGCACCGTATTTTCCGTCGTTGATGATAGCAATACCGCCGCCCGTTTCGGAAATGTCGCACCATTTATGATGACAACATTCAAACCGGGCCTGCTGCCAGGAGGTGTTGCGGTGGGTTTCTCTTTCGATAAAGCCTGCCGAGGTGTCGCAAAGAACTTTTCTTGAAAGCACGCCGCAGGAAAATTCCGCTTTGGCAAGCTTATGCTTTTCGTGCCAGTCAACAATATTTTCGATCTCAATGCCGCGGCTTCTTCTGAACAACCTGATAAGCATTTTCCAGGTCGATTTTTCGGTTTTCAGAACGGTTTCAAAAACAGCACATTCGTTATCGGCACCGACAAAGGAAAGCGGCGTTTGAATCTCGATTCTAATCTGCTTGTCCTTGTAGTTCGGGAGAATATCCCATGCGTCATAGTTACCCGGTGTATCCGTATAAATCTTGAGCTTGTTGAAATCGCCGTCCACCCATTGGCGAGAAAGCTCTTTATCATAAAGAGATGCGATAGAGCCGTCGGGATTGAACCGGATTTTATAATAAGGCGTTTCGGTTTCTTCCCCTATTTTTATCCATTCGTCGCCGAAAGAATCGGGCTTTACCGTGCCGCAGGTAAGAGCCGGTATATCAGGCACGGTGAAAAAGCCTTTTTTGCCGTACCGTTCGCTTGTGCCGCTTTCGTCTTCAATAAACTTCAGGGCGTCACGGGTAAAGTTCAGTGTATTGAAATAGCTTTCGCCGATTCCGATGATTGCATCAAGCTCTTTTTCGATTTCTTTGTAATCCGCCATGGCGTCCTCGAAAACAGGATGAATATGAGAGCCGGGCAGAATATCGTGGAACTGATTGATTAATAATTTTTTATATAGGGCGGTAATTCTTTCTGTGGTGTCTTCGTCCCGCGTCAACGAAATCATTTCAGCCGTACGAAATTTGAATTCAAGGCGGCGATTTGTCCTTTTCAGCTCACTTTTTGTCGTGAAAGTACCGCGGTGCATTTCAAGATACAATTCACCGTCCCACGTTGCAAGATTCTTGTTGTCTTTCAGGTTCCTTTCCAAAAATTCGCTGCCGCCGATATGTTCGCATTTGGGCATAACCGAAAGCTTATCAAAGCGGTGCATCATCTCAATCATTTCTTCGGTACAGCCCGAGCCGCCGTCTCCGTAGCCGAACATATTCATGGTCTGACCGCCGGAATCCTTGTCAATATAGGCTTCCCAATTCTCCTGAATCTGTGACGGCATGTTCCATGTGATAAAATGCGTCGGAGGCACGCAGGCATAAACCTCGCTGCCGTCTATGCCTCTCCATATGAAGTTATTATGCGGAAAACGGTTGGTGTCGTTCCATGTTGACATTTTGTTTGAAACAAAATATTCAACGCCGCTTTTTTTGAGAATCTGCGGAAGAATCCAGGAATTGCCGAAAACATCGGGCAGCCATGCGTTGTTGACGGTTTTTCCGAACATACGCTTATAGGTCAGCTGTCCGTAAAGGCATTGGCGGATAAGCGATTCCGCCGAGGGAATGTTGCAGTCCGGCTCGACATACATCGCGCCGACAGGCTCAAACTGACCGTTTGCTACCTTTTGCTTCAGTTCATTGAGAACATCGGGATAGTACTTCTCAAGCGTTTCATAAACATAAGGTTGCGTATGCGTATATTTAAAGTCGGGATATTGATCCATCAGGCGAAGCTGAATCAGCACGGTACGCAGATTCTTCTGAACCGAGTGAATCCTTCGCCAATAATAAGCAATATCAAGATGAGAATGAGCGATGAGAGCAACGTCGCCGCTTCCCTTGTAGTTGTCGTTGGCGTAAATCACTTCGTCAACATACTTTTTCGCTTCCTCTACGCCATCAAGATCTTCGCTGTCGAAGTCAATCAGGTTCATGGCGTTGTTCAGCTCTTTATTGAGGAACGCGCGGTAATCTTCGTTGAAAAGCTCCGATTTGGCAATATCTAATAGCAGTTCAAAATCCCATACGAGATCCTGTACCGCATGATTCACGGTACAGATATATGCTCCCTCAAAAATCTGACGGCAGCCTCTGACGGAAAGCGATTCGGGATTTCTTTCATCGTCGGGCTTGGAGCGGTTATAGCCCATCATTTCAAAATGCAGGATTTCCTTGTCGTTGATATACGGAGAAAGCAACATTCTTTCTCTGTTGGGGTCAACACCGCCTATATATTTGCCGTTGACCTTAACGCAGATTTCCGCAGCTGTTTTCAGCGAAAACCAAAGCTCCTTGCCCTGCAATTCTTCCGGGAGGCTGACATCCGCGCGAAGAAAAGCCGTGCCGTCGGGCGTAAAATACATATCTCCTTTTTTCAGCGGCCGGTAGCCGTCGCTGTAATACTCAAACTGCATTTCCTCCGTCTGGCGTGCGTCTCTGATTTCGAGGTTCTCGATTTCCCATTTTGACGAATAAATATGCCGTTTCAGCCAGCCGAAACGCAGATCCGTCCATTCTTCCGGGCGCATGGAGCGCCTTACAACCTTAATATGTGCCATTTTTACGCCCCCTTAAACATCCTGAAAATACGGTTTTTTTCGGACTGCACAAAGCTGCACATCGAGTTTCAGATCCCTCTTGATTTCTTCTTCGATCCATGCGGTACAGCGGTGAAGAATGAGACATTTTGAACATTCTCCCCGAAAAATTACCGTTAGTTTCCCGTCTTCCAGAGAGACAAATTCAATCCAGCCGCCGTCGCCCTGTATTTTCGGTGCAAGAACAGTTTCAACATATTGACAAACCTTTTCTTCCATGGTGTCCCTCACTTTATAATGCTGTCGATTTTTGCTTTTATCTCATCAAAACGCTGCTGTGCTTTTTCTCTCGACTGATCCTGAATGGAATAATAAACCTTGATTTTCGGCTCGGTGCCCGAGGGTCTTACCGCAAGCCATGAGCCGTCAAGAAAGATAAAGCGAAGCACATTTTCTTTCGGCAGATCGCCGACGCCGAGACTGTAATCCACAATGCTCTTCAGAGAGTCGAACATGTTTTTGCCGTTTTCCCGGAAATATACCATAAGCTGAGTGATTCTTTCGGCGCCGTCCTTGCCTTTGAGAACAAAGCTGTCGAGCCGGTCAAGGAAGTATCCGTACTGACGATAAATATCCTCCAGCCCATC
>JBJFHV010000527.1:0-24424 GCA_051894015.1 Acutalibacteraceae bacterium
CGGGCACGCTTTTTTGAAGCCGTTCGGTGATATAGGCGGCAAAGGTTGTATCGCCCCGACCTGTTCTTCCGCTTAAATTTCTTGCGCGGATCGGGCGGGTATACGCCTTCTTTCCGTCAAAAGCAAGTACCTCGGTGTTGTGCGTGATCAGGATTTCCTTTGCGCCCCAGGAGTGAAGCATTTTTGCCGCTTCCAGTCGGTCGGTAAGTCCCGTCATGATCTCGGCCTCCGCCGCGTCGGTCTTGAGAAAGTCAATATAGGGAAGCATTTCCTTTTTGTCCGCCCAATCCTCAAAATACATCGAGCCGTCCTTGCGGTCAACGTGGCGCAGACAGGTCTGGACATCGACGGCGACCTTGCCGAGCTTTGCGCATTTTGTGATCAGCTCGTTCGGGAAGTCTCCGTAAACCAGACCGGCAAAATGATAAATGTCGCCCGTAATGGAGAGCTTGTCGATATCATCACACAAAAACGGATCTCCGACCGAAAGGCAGGTCGAAAGCCTTCTTTCCTTGTCGGCGGTAAAATACTTGTTCCGCATCGTCGTTGAATTTTCGGACTTGATGACATAGATGTCGTCTTTGTCAAGCGTAAACTGCGCAAGACGGTCAAAATCCTTTTCGGCAAGTCTTGTTACTGCGGCAACCTTATGGCCGAGCGCCGCCGCCGAAGCGGACGAATATAGAACCGCTCCGCCGCAGATTGTCATAGCGTGATCTTCATGGTCAATGTTGTTGTCCTCGCTGATATGACCGATGATCACCGATTCATAGTGTTTCATTTTTCTTCCTCCGTGTTTAAATACAATATGTTTTGCCCTCTTGAACCGAGACAAGATTGGGAATACCCTCAAAATCCTTTTCCGGGTCATATTCGGTTGACTGATGGGTCGCCATGATCACCGTGTCGGGGTGACGGGCCGCGAATGCCTTTGCCTGATTGATATTCATGTGCGGCCCTTTAAAGTCCGGCTGTCTTGCACAGTCAAGAAGAACATAATCGCCTTCAGCAAGAAGCTTTTCCACATTTTCGCAGTCAAGCGTATCGCCTGAATAGCAAAGTGTTTTTCCGTCCTTTTGGCGGATCGTAACGCCGAAACAGGGAACGGGGTGGTTCACGTCGCAGAAAGTGAGCGTAAGACCGCAGACCTCAACCGTACTGTCCGTGTCGATATTCACAACCTCAATCAGCGGGTGATCAAACAGCAATCTGTACCATTCGCTGTCCTCATATCTTGCAAAAACCGTGACCTTATGGTCAAGATCTTCAAGCAGATAGCGGAACACGAGAAAATCGCTCGTGTGGTCATAGTGAAGATGTGAAAAATAAATATAGTTGACCTTTTTCATATCAACCGCCGCCATCAGCCGCGAAAGCGTCCCGGCACCCATATCCATGACGAGATATTCGCCGTCGTTTTCCACAAGATAACAGCTTGCCGCACCGACCCCTGCCTTTCCGTAGGGACCGTATTTTCCGATAACCGTAACTTTCATTTTCTTTCAGTCCTTTTTTTAAAATCAAACTGTCTCTTTATGCAAGAAGCTCGCCGTATTCCTTTTCTTTGTCCGCAATCACATTACCCTTTGTGAGATTGAGTCTGAGTGTCGTTTTGCTCTTCATAAAGTCAAGTGTCATAAAATCGCCGGCAATGATATTGGCGCTTTCAAGATAAAATTCATTTTCTCCGATCCGCTTCATCAGCCCCGGAAAATAATTCCGCATATCGAGATCAAGCTTTCTTGGCGTTGTCAGTCCGATTTCGGTTCCCGGATTCGGCGTCTGCTGTGTCTGGAACCAGTAAAGACCGTCGGTCTGCTCTTCGTCGAAGAATTTCAGGGCAACCGCAGCGTAGTTTTTCGCTTTCATGCCGTTACGGGTCTTATCCCAAGGGAAGATCTGATCACAGCTCCGGCTGTATTTGTAATCCTCGTTTTCGTTGATGAGAATATATCGCTTGCCTGCCTTGCGGATATCGCCGAGCGTAACCTCACTGATCTTATCGAAGTCATGGTAAGCGTATTTTTCCGGTTCAAGATATTTTTCGAGAAGGGCATCGACCTGCTTCGGATCTGCGCTGTACCGCAGTGTGACCGGCCCGAAATTCTGGGGATAGTACTCTCTGATATCAAGAAAAAGTATTTCCGACGGATTTTCGTCAAGGGCGCGCCGGATATCCTTGAGCGCGTTTTCGAACAGATCGCCTTTTGTAATTCCGTGGGCAAGGTGAATTCTGCCCTTTTTATCCGTGTCCAGCCGCAGACAAAACTGACGGATGCCGTATAGAATCTGAACGTACAAATTATCGTCCTGACAGCACGCCATAGCATTCATGCCGTAGCTTCCGGCGTTGTGCGAACCGGGAATGACAAGCTTCGTGATTTTTACATCGTCTTTGATATAAGACATCCAATTTGAATAGATCATACTTTTCTCCTTTTAGTTATAATTTCTTCGTATCGCTGTAATTATAGTACACTGCCATTTATGTGTCAACAAAATTTAAGAGGTTTCGCAAATCTTATGCGGGTCGCAAGGCGACTCCAATGCCGGGGGTCGCGTGGCGACTCCAATCCCGGGGTGCATGGTGCTTGATTGAAAGCTGAGTGCCCGAGCCGTGAGTTGAGCGATCGCGTGGCGACGCCAATGCCGGGGTAGGCAGTACTGATTTTGAGCTAACAGCCCGAGCCGTGAGTTAGGCAGTAATTTTCAGTTTTAGTTGCAAGGCGACACCAATGGCCGGAATACATAGAGCTTGATTAAAAGCTGAGTACCCGAGCCGGGAACTGAGCGGTCGCGTGGCGACTTCAATGCCGGGGTAGGCAGTGCTTGATTTGAGCTAACAGCCCGAGCCGGGAACTGAGCGGTAATTTTTTAATTTGTTTTCCTTAATTCAGATACGCTTCTTATGAAAACGGCAGAGCAAACAGAGAGAATGAAACAAGCTTCAATGTACTCTGACAGGCAAAATTGCCGCTTGTCAAGACAAAAGAAATGTTTTTGTTGACAATATATATTTAATGTATTATAATGGCTTCGGTAATAAAACGATGAAGATTTTCGTAAAGAATATAAGCTGAACCGACACCTACATAAAAACCGATGAGATGAAATGCTTAAAGCTGAAAGCCGGTGAATCCGCTTGTATTGAGGTGCAAAATACTGACAGCGTCGTGAAAGGTCTGATGACGGCGGCGGTGACGCTCGTTTTGCTTACCGCCGTCACGCTCGGGACGGAAAAGCTTTTTGATAAGCTTCACAACAGGAGAAGAAAAAGAAATGGTCTTCCGGGTAGCAAAGAGCCGATCGGACTTGCACTGTGTCTTGACTCCGGGTATATTGACTGTATGTTCAAAAAGGCGGGATTTTAAAGGAGGGCTTATGGAAAACGAAATCAAAAAGACAAAAGTCACATCGGTGGTTTTGTTGGTCCTTGTCAGTATTCTACCGATTATCATCTATATGCTTGTCCCGAACTCACCGTTTACTTGTGTCTTTGTTTCGGTGTACACGGTAGCGGCATTTGCAACGGCTTATCTTTCGACGATGAAAAAAGGCTCAATTGCGTTGAATCCTCTGAATCTGCCTGCCGTCGGGGCAAATATTGTCTGTATTGCGCACGGCGGATATGCGCAGGTCTGCACCGACAACGATCTTGACAAGCTGATCGGACTTGCTGCCTGCGGCTTGCTTTTTTGTATCGGTTTGGTTGTCAATCACTTCAGAAAAAATAAAGATATTTCGAAGCCGTACCATAAATTGCTTCTTTTGTTCTTCTGTCTTCTCACAGTCAGTTCGTGCGTGTCTTTCATAAACATCGCCTTTGATAACAGCGAACCGATTACGGTTAAAACGCAGGTGGTACAGCACCGTGCGTATAGTGTCTCATACGAGCTTGTTGTCACTTCGGACGAAAAGGCATACAATGCCGATTTGTCCGTGCAGACACTTAATGTCAACAAAAAAGCCCATGAATACTATGAAGATGGTGATACGGTTTCGGTCAGCGTGAAAAAAGGCGCCCTTGGCATCAGCTACTGCCGTTTTATTCCGGAGGACTATACAGGTGAGAGTGTATGGGAAAAATACAGCGGTCCGTTCGGAAGATTCGGACACGATTAATAAAAGGAGTTCTCATGGAAACACAAGTCAAAAAATCAAAATTCAAAACGGTTGTTTTGCCGGTTCTGATAAGCTTTCTGCCGCTTTTCGTCTATATGCTTTTTCTGAACACACCGTTTGCCGCCGTCTTTGTTACGGTGTACACGTTGGCGGCGTTTGCGGTGGCTTTTCTTTCAACGGTGAAAAAGGGGAATCTGATTACCAATCCGTTCAACCTGCCGGCAGTCGGTGCGCTGATTGCGTGTGCTTCTCACCTTCTGTATGCGGAATTGTGTATAAGCCGATTCTGGGTTCTCGGCATTTTCGTGTTTTACGTTCTGTGGGCCGTTATGACAATCGGTGTCAATATTCTCGACCGCGGCAAGGCGATGTCGGGCCTTTTTCATAAACTTATTATCCTGCTTGCGTTCTTTTTCGCTGTGGGTTGTTGTACTTTTTTGATCAATACCGCCTTTGACAAAAGCGAACCGATAACGGTTGAGGCACAAATCATCAGAATGAAGATGGAACGCACAAGAGATTTTGCCCGTTTTCTTGTTTCATCGGACGAGAGACCGTACGGCGCTTCGCTGAGCTCGCTGATCGTAAGCGTGAGCGAACAGGCGTATGAAGATTTTGAAGAGGGCGACACGGTTTCGGTCAGCGTGAAAAAGGGCGCGCTCGGTATCCGGTACTGCCGCTTTGTTGAAGACGGCTATACGGGCGAGAGTATATGGGAAGCGATGTATGAATAATATAACACCTGATGACGACAATTAAAAAGCGACACTCTTGTTACAAAGTGTCGCTTTTTCTCGTGCTTTTTATACCGACTCAACGAAGCGGTCAAAGCCCGCAAAGCCGTTTTCGTCACGCTTGAAAACGCCCGCGTGCTCGAGAACCTTGGCAAAGACCTTGCCGACCTCGTTTTGTAAAATGTTTTTCGTGTTTTCCGGGGTGAAGGTGTATTTGTCTTTGAAAGACGCAACCCAATCGGCATGCTTGGCGATCGTTTCGTTCGCCTTAATATCGCTGCCGTCCAGAATCGCTTTTTCAAGCTCTTTAAGCTCTGTCTTCAGTCTCGCCGGAAGAACCGCAAGTCCCATAACTTCAATCAGACCGATGTTCTCCTTTTTGATGTTGTGAAGCTCCTTGTGCGGGTGAAAAACACCGAACGGATGCTCTTCGGTCGTGATGTTGTTGCGAAGAACAAGATCCATTTCGAACTTGTCGCCGCGTTTTCTTGCGATCGGCGTAATGGTGCTGTGCTTTTCGCCGTCGGTTTCGGCAAAAACGAAACAGCTTTCGTCGGTGTAGCTTCTCCACTTGGTCAAAATGCGGTCGGCAAGATCAACAAGTCTGTCCGTGTCTTTACCGCTGATTCTGATAACCGACATCGGCCATTTTACCCGCCCGACTTCGATATCCTCGAAGCCTTTTATTGTATAGGTCTTTTCAATCGGAGCCTTTGCCATGGCGAATTCATAGTTGCCGCCCTGGAAATGCTCGTGAGAAAGAATCGAACCGCCGACGATCGGCAAATCGGCGTTTGAGCCGATAAAGTAATGCGGGAAAAGCTTGACAAAGTCAAACAGCTTGCGGAACGCCGAACGGTCAATTTTCATCGGGATATGCTTTTTATTAAAGACGATGCAATGCTCGTTATAGTAAACATAGGGGGAATACTGGAAGCCCCATTCACTGCCGTCAATGGTAATCGGGATAATCCGGTGATTCTGCCTTGCCGGGTGGTTCATTCTTCCGGCGTAGCCCTCATTTTCGGGACAAAGCAGGCATTTCGGATATCCGCTCTGTTTTGCCAATTTTGCCGCCGCAATCTCTTCAGGCGTTTTTTCGGGCTTGGAAAGATTGACGGTGATATCAAGCTCACCGTATTCGCTTTCGCTTTTCCATTTCAGGTCCTTTGAAACCCGGTAACGGCGTATGTAGTCGGTGTCGCGGCTGAACCGATAATAAAAGTCCGTGGCTTCTTTCGGTGACTTTTCATAAAGGGAATAAAACTTATTGATAACGTAAGACGGCCTCGGAACAAAAACGCTCATCAGTTTTGTATCAAAAAGGTCACGGCTTGTCACGTCGTTTTTGATGATTCCCTTTTCAGCGGCATAGTCCAGAAGTGCTTTCAGAATGTCTTCCAGTTCAGCCTTTCCGGGGGCTTGCTCCGGCTCGTTATACTCATCAAGACCGAGAACTTCGAGCAGTCGGTTTGTACAATAAATTTCGTCCTCTTTTTCAATCAATCCGCAGTCAAGCGCATAGGAAACAAGTTGTTGAATACTTTTATCGATCATTGAAAATACCTCCATAATATCCTAATTATATCATAAACGAAAAAGTAAAGAAAATCAAGGTTCTTTTCGGTTTCATGCGGCGCAATTTATTCCGTTTGGGGTTAAAACCGGGCGGATGTTAAATTTATATTTATACTTTTGTTACATTGTATTAATTTTAACTTATTCATATTGAATTATTTGTGCAATTTGTTAGAATGAATTTACCACGATTAAAGGGGGTTAAACAATGAAACGAAAAAGAATATTTTCGGTTATCCTTTCTCTTTGCCTGCTGATGTGTCTTTTCGTTCCGGCATTTACCGCTTCGGCTGCGATTGATTATCCGATCATTTATGTCGAGGGCTTCGGCGGTGCACTTTATAAAGACACAAGCAATCCGACAGACGAAAACCGGATTTATCCGACCGGTGCTGATGTCGGCGCTATCGTAAGCAAAGCGTTAAAGCCGTGTCTTACCGAGCTTGCTGCCGGAACAATTACAGGCAACTATGAAAAATATGCCGACGAGCTTTATAATGCGTTGGCGCCTGTCTACAAAGATCTTGTGCTCGATAAAAACGGTGAACCCACCGACAATTCGGGCTGCGGAAGAGCTGGCAGTACAACGCCGGGCAGCCGAACCTATTATAATGCTTATTATTTCCGCTATGACTGGCGCATATCTCCGGTCACGCTTGCCGCTGACCTGAAGGATTATGTTGAGGCTGTCAAATCGCTTACGGGGAAAAGCAAGGTGAACATTGTCGGCCGTTGTCTCGGCGCGAATATCGTTTCCGCTTACATGACAAAGTATGAAAGCCATGCGAAAGAGAATCTGAACAGTGTTATCATGTTTATGCCCTCTACCATGGGAATCAATATGCTCGGTGCAATTTTCTCGGGCAACATCAGAATCAATCCCGACGCGCTTGACAGATTTCTTGATTATTACCTTAACCACGATGCCAAAGACCTTATCGAGGACGAAACCACAAGAGATCTTGTCACCTCCCTTGTTACTTTCCTGAATCAGGTAAGAGTACTCGGCGTCGGTGTGGATATGCTCCAGCATGTCATCGACACCGTAAAGGACGATGTTGTTTCCCGTCTTGCGCTTGCCTCTTACGGCTCCTTCCCGTCCTATTGGGCAATGGTTGACAGCGAAACCTATGAAGAAGCAAGAGACTATATTTTTAAAGGCATTGAGGACGAATATGCCGGCATGATCGAAAAGACCGACGACTTCCATTATAACGTTCAGCTCAAGTTCTATGATACCGTCAAAAGACTCGAAGAAAGCGGCGTTTACACGAGCGTTATTGCAAAGTACAATATTCCGATGTTCCCGCTTTACGAAGAATGTGAAGAAAACGGAGATCTGTTCACAGGGCTTACCGAACTTTCGTTCGGCGCAACAAGCGCAAAAATCGAACAAGAACTCCCGAAAAGCTACATAGAATCGCTTGCTGATAAACGCTTCGTTTCTCCGGACAATAAGGTTGACGCTTCCACTTGCCTGATTCCTGAAAGAACATGGTTTATTAAGAATCTTGCCCATGCGGGTGTGCCTTCCTGTGTTGACGAGCTGATCGGCGCTATCTTTGAACAAAACGGCCATCTTACGGTATTTGACAACGAACGGCTTACGCAGTATCTGAACTATGACGAGACGACCGATACGATGTCGCCCGTTACGGAACCGGACAAAACACAGCCGGCAAACGGAACCTTGGCAAAGCTTATCAAGTCTGTTCTGAGCTTTTTCAAAAATCTTCTGAAAATGCTTGCCAAGCTATTTCAAGCTTAACAGATTCTTTCCTATATTTATCTGAAGGCATTTCATATCTTCATTGAAACCCGCAAAGGCAAACAGAATGAAAAATCCGGGCAACGGTATACCGCTGTCCGGATTGCCTGTTATATTGTAATTCCGCCGTCCACGCAAAGCGTCTGACCGGTGATGAACGAAGCTTCTTTACCGGCAAAAAATCCGACGGCGGCGGCGACGTCCTCCGGCAGTCCGATTCTTGCCATGGGCGTTTCCTCTATTACGTCTCTTTTCGCCTGTTCGTCAAGCTCAGCATTCATCTTGGTATCAATCAGTCCGGGTGCTACACAGTTGACCGTGATCCCCGACGGTCCGACCTCTTTGGCAAGTGCTTTCGTAAACCCGATCAGACCCGCTTTGGCGGCGCTGTAATGTACTTCGCATGAGCCGCCGCTGACGCCCCACATGGAGGAAATATTGATGATCCGTCCGCTGTGCCGTGCAATCATACCGGGCACAATCCGCTTCGTCAAAAGCATGGCGCAGGTGAGATTGACCGAAAGAACATCGTTCACCTTGCTCTCTTCGGCAAACTGAAAAAGCTCGCGGTAAGAGAGTCCGGCGTTGTTGACAAGAACGTCAACTGTTCCGATTCCGAGCGCTTTTTCAGCAAGTGTTTTCACCTGCTCACAGTCGCTCAGATCCGCTTGGATTGCCGAAGCCGAAATACCGAAGCGTTCGTGGAGCTGCGTGCAAAGTCTCTTTGCCTTTTCTTCCGAACGGTTATAATGAACCGCAACATCAAACCCCATGGAAGCAAGCTTCCGGCAGATTTCGGCACCGATACCGCCCGAAGCGCCGGTTACAAGAGCAAGCATTGTATTCACACCTTTCGGATATTTTTCAGAGAAATTATACTAAGTCCGGACAATAAAGTCAAGCAGCGGATTTTATATAATTACAAAAAATATATCGAACACTTATTGCATTTTGTGAACGAATGTGATATAATCTTGAAAATCACAGAAAGGGTGTGTCTTTGTGAAGAAAAATAAAATGACAGCGGCTTTCATCGCCTTGATCGTAACGGTGGTTGTCGGGCTGCTTGGTTTGTTCGTCCTTTGTATTCCGATCAATCTTCATGATGAGGGCTTCTGGGTGTTTGTTATCGTTGAATGCTTTATCTTTTTATTGATCCGGAGGCTTGCGCTCGGCTTTAAGGATTTCGGACGGGTCACCGTCATGAAAAAGACCGGCTCAAAGGGCAAAACGAAAAAACATACCGAATTTCGTTTTTCTCTGACGCCGTATATCGTACCGCTTGTGCTGATCGGTGTGTTCGTTATCGGCGGGGCTGTCGGCGGAACGTTCTTCAACGCCGAAACCTATGCTTCGATTCTTACCGTAACTGAAACCGATTTTTCAAAGGATATGGACGAATCGGTCGGAACGGATTCCATTGCACTGATGGATACGGCGTCAGCGAAAATGCTCGGCGACCGCGAGATCGGCGCGCTGTCCGGGGTCGTCAGCCAGTTTAATGTGTCCGATGAGTATTCGCAGATTGATTATCAGGGTAAGCCCGTCAAGGTTTCCGCACTCGAATATGCGGGCTTTTTCAAGTGGCTTAACAATAAGTCATCGGGTGTTCACGGCTATGTGACCGTTGATCCGGTTTCTATGTCCGCCTCGTTTGTTCAGTCCGACGGAATGAAGTATATTCCGTCCGCCTACTTTTTCGAAAACGCCGCCAGACATATGTGGCTGAAGTTTCCGACGCTGATGTTCGGCAATCTTCATTTTGAAATTGATGAAAGCGGAAAGCCGTATTATGTGGCTTCGATTTACGATAAAACAATCGCGCTTTTCGGCGGTACGACCGTCAGCGGTTGTCTTGTGCTTGATCCGGTGACGGGTGACATTCAGCGGTATTCCGTTGCCGATACGCCGCGTTGGGTCGATATTGTGTTCAGCGGAGATCTGATCTGTGAGCAGTACAACTGGCTCGGTACGCTTCAGAACGGTTATTGGAACAGTGTGATCGGCAAAAAGGGCTGTAAACAGGTCACGACCTATTATGCCGAGGACGAAAACGATAACGCACCCGCCTCCGACTACGGTTATGTTTCAAAAGACGGCGACATCTGGATCTATACGGGCGTTACCTCCGTCAACAGCGACAGCTCGAACATCGGTTTTATTCTTGCCAACGAAAGAACAGGCGAATGTCATTACTACACGGTTGCCGGTGCGGACGAAAAATCGGCCATGACCGCCGCCGAGGGTGAGGTGCAGGAAAAGGGCTATCAGGCGTCGTTCCCGTCGCTGATCAATGTTGACGGCAAGCCGACTTATATCATGGTGCTCAAAGATTCGGGCGGACTTGTCAAGCTTTACGCCGCGGTCAATGTCGAACAGTACAATCTTGTCACGACCGCTTCAACGCAGACCGAATGTATTGCAAAATACCGCAAGCTTCTCGGAATTGAAGAGCCGACTGAACCGCAAAAGGAAACCGAGGTCGTTACCGTTACCGTCGCGGCTGTCCGGTATATTGATGTTGACGGCAACACCTATATCTATCTGATCGACACAAAAGACAACATTTACAAGGCGAAAGCCGCAAGCCACGAAAATATGCTTCTGATCGAAAAAGGCGACAAGGTTCGGCTGTCATGTGCGGATTCGGTGATTTTGAAATGCGAAAAAGTTGAACAATAAAACGAAGTTCCTCCTGCTGCTGCGGGAGGAACTTTTTTACGCTTCTTTGAAAATTACTTTCCGTCGGGCTGATTGTCCCGATATAAAACGGGCAGGATTTCAGCAAGATTTCTGTATTCGATACAGCAATGCTCTGCCATTCCTTTTGCCATATTGTCGGTTATAATGAGCTTGCGCAAAAGCGGACTTTTCATGGTTTTTCCGAGCCAGAACCGGCTGATCAGAAACAGGCCGTTTTCCGTCTGCTTGAAAATATGTGCCATTTCCGTATGTCGGACAAGACCCTTAAACGCACCGACGTGGCCGCAGACGATGAGCGGTATTCCGTTTTGCTCCATGAGCTGTCTTGAAAAGCCGAATTCCTCCGGCGTTACAAAATCAATCCGTAAGGGCATTTTCATGCCGCCTATTTTTTCGACCGGATAGTGTGTGTTCGGCTGAAAAGGAGGCAGGGTAGACTGCTTAAAATAGTCCGTGTCTTTTTTTCGGTAGGAAATGCCGCAGTGAGCGCCGGGAAACCACACCTGATAACGAAGACTGTCCTGTGCGTGCCACCAGAACCACCATTCGATCATTTCCGGCGTGAGACCCGGCATTGGACAGACCATGGATACCAGATAGCTTCCGTTGGGAATTTTTTGATATCCGACTTCGTTTTGTAAATTTTCATTTTGCAAGATGTCGTTCTTTTTTTCAAGGGGCGTCAGCGTGATTTGGTTTTTCTCCAATGCCGCTTTGATTTCCGGCGGCATCTTCGGTAACGGCTTTTTCAGTAAATCTTTTATTTCCACTTTGCTTCCTCCTGTGATTCATTGTTATAACATTATCTTCTTAAAAGCCGGTCAACATATTTCGGGTCAATCTGATTGACTGTTTCAAGCTTTCCTTCGTAAAACACGGCGAAATTATTGAAAACGCAGGGCAGCTGTTTGGCTTTTTCAAGCGAGTCAACCTCGATAAAAGAAGCGGGAATCCCTTTTTCTTCGCAGTACGAGCGAAGCGCTTCGACCCTTTGTAAAATGAACGGACACTGAAAATCATAATACACCGTAAGATCTTCGCTGTCGATTTTCTCTTGCTTTGCGTTATCACAAAAATGCGGTGTTGTTCCGTCGAACGAAAGAGCCAAAAGCTCATAACCGCTGTCGGTCCCATCAACCGTGACAAATCCGTATTTTTTCGCAAAAGTCTGGTCGGACAGCCACGCTTTTTGCTTTTTTGACCCGAGCATACAGATGCCCGATTTTCCGCTTTCTTTTGCGTCGGCAATGCACGACTCCAGAAGCGCTTTGCCGGTTCCCGTTCCCTTGAATTCACCCGTGACCCACAGGCAGTAGATATAGAAATAGTTTTTGCCCTCAATCGGTACCCATGCTTTTTCGAGCGGTGCATATTCGATAAACGCACAGCCCTTTGCGTCGAGTTTTCGGAAAACATGACCGTCAGAGAGCCGTTCCCGAAGCCAATCACGCTTCTTTTCAACGCCCGGATGCGGCTTTTTGATGCGGATAATACAGCATAAATGCTCGGTGTCAATGTTATCTTTTGTCAGGGTAATTAATTCTTCTTCCATGTTGGTGCCTTTCTTGTTTTACTCAGCAGTTCTCTTTGATAAACTGTCCCATTTCGTCTACGACGTCTTCCGCCTGCGGAAAAACGCCCATGGCGTTGAGATAGCCGTGTCCCATGCCGTTGTACACTACGACCTTGACCGGAACACCGGCGTCTTTGAGTTTGTGCGCCCAGGCGATACAGTCGTTTTTAAGAAAGTCGAGCGCACCGACCGAAATAAACGTCGGCGGATTTCCCGAAGCGTCAAAGGTGTACGGATTGCAGTACGGATCGGGCTTTGTGACGCCGAATTTTTTGTTCATTTTATGGAAGCTGTTGACCATGATTTCAAGCTGAGCCGTGATGCGGCGGCAAAGTCGCTTTTGTTTCGGCTCGTAAACGAAATTCTTTCCGTCAAGCTTATAATACTTGTCCTCGGTCTTGAAAATGTTCAGTGTTGCATACAGCAATAGCTGACCTTTGACCATGCCGGTTCCTTTTGCTCTTGTTGAGCAGTATTGAGCAAGATTTCCGCCGGCGCTGTCGCCCGTGACGAAGATTTTCGTTTTGTCTATGCCAAACGTTTCGGCGTTTTGATAAATCCATTCCAGCACGCAATAGCAGTCCTCGTGCGGTGTGGGATAGGGGACTTCCGGCATGAGTCGGTATGCGGCGCTGACGACGGGAATGGAGAACTTTTCAACAAAAACCTTCCACACCTCGTCGTAGGGCGGAATACTGCCGCCGATGAAGCCGCCGCCGTGCATAAAGAACAGGCACGGCCCGTTCGGCTCACACTTTTCACTTCTGTAGATTCTGATCGGAATTTCGTAGCCGTCTTTTGCCGTTACGGTCTGATCCGTAAGGTTGATACCGCTCTTGACGCAGACCGCGCTCGAAACCTTGTCGCAGCTTTTTCTGAAATTTTCGAGTCCCTTTCCGCTCAAATTCATGCTCATTTTTTTGATGACGGCTTCGGGCAGAAACGACATCATTTTTGCGTTCCTGCCGAGCGGTCCGCCGAGCATACGGGGATCGGCGGCAATTTCGGATATGGCGTCCGGCGCATATTTTTCGGTGATCGGAAGTCCGTCCTCGGTTATTGTTTTTGCCGTCGCTTTGAACGCGGCGAAAAATTCATCGGTGTACCATTTTTTATCCCAGCTTTTTTTCTTCTTCATTTTATTTCCTCCTGTGATTCACCTTGAAGTTCTCTCTTCCATATTTCATAAAGCCGGTCAAGGCTGTACGATGCGTTTGCGGGGCTTGTTGACGGAAGAACGCGCGCACGGATGCCGATGATCGGCTCGATATGTTTTTGATAAAGGGCAAAAGCCTTTTGACCGTTGACAAAAATCCGCTTGATCGGTGCTCTTTCCAGAATCACCGAAAGATCGTTTGGCACAACATTTTTGATTGTGCTGTCGGCGGATCCGTCAATTTCGCACGAGTGAATCACGTCCCAAAGCGCAAGATGATTGTCTAAGATCAGCTTTCTTTTTTCTTCAATTGTAACAGGCGTCTCCTCTTCGAAAATGCGGGCAAGAACACGCCAGAAGCGGTTTTGCTTATGACCGTAGAAAAACATCACTTCTCTCGATTTGACAGACGGAAACGAGCCTAAAATCAGCGTTTCGCTCCTTTCGTCAAACAGCGGTTCGATCGGGTGAACAATTTTGCTCATTTTTTATACCTTCCGATAAGAAAGCTTTTCCCGCAGAGAAGAAGCTTTGCGGGAAAAGAACAGGTTGATTTATGAATTTCCGTTTGCGGTTATTTGGTCAAATCTGCCATCTTAAGTCCGGATCCCTTCTGTCCCCAGGCGTTTGCCCAGCTTTCGCAGTACAGCTTGTAGTAGGAGACGTTGTGCTTTTTGCGGTAACCCTCAAAGAAATTGCACCAGATTGCCGAGGGGAGCGCGATGACGATATAGTAAAGCGGACCTAACAGCAGGCACTGCCAGGTGTGACCGTATTCGTGAATCCGGGTGTTATAGGTCCACTTTCTGTTTTTGTGCTGATCCTTCATGAAGATGAAAAGACCCATTGAAAGACCGCCTGCGTTCCACGGAAGATAGACAATTCTTGCGTAACCGAAGCGCTGCCAGCGTCTGCCTTTGATTTTCGTGCAGATCAAAAAGGCGATTCCCCCGACAAGGTTGACCGGAAGTCCCCATGTCCATTGGACAAAATAGAACAGAAAATCGAGCAGACTTTGTTTAAAGCATTTTTTCTTTTTCGGCGGTTCTTTTACGGTGATGTCAATTTCGTTCATTTTGCATTCTCCTTTTGTTTTTCAATTTCTCTTTTGGTTTCAAGCTCTTTTTCGATGAGGATAATGTAGTCTCCGTCCTCGTTTTTGTCAAGCGTATGAATTTCGTCGCTGTTGTTGTCCTTGCCGAGCCAGGTGTTTTCGAGCTTCTGACCGCTGACCAGTTCGATCCGCTCTCTTTCCTCATCGGAAAGGGTGACCGAACCGTATTTGTGCTTCGTGGCAACGGCGGCCCGGATCATGGTGTGATCCTCTTTTGTCATTTTGAACTTTTTCAGAAGAATTAGGGCGATTACCGCGGCAATAATAGGAATCACGGCAACGCAGATGCGTACGCCTAAAACTGCGCTCGATGACTGAACATAAAGCGTTCCGTTGACTTTTTCATATTCACTGACTGTGTCGCCGGTAACAAGGCCGAACGACTGTAAGATAAACGAAACGAAAAACGCCATTACGCCGCTGACGCTTTTTTTGATGAGGGTGCTGAACGTTGAAATAACGCCCTCTCTGCGTCGGCCGGTGATCAGCTCGTCAACGTCGGTAAGGTCCGGAAAAACGTTGGTTGACACAAAGCCTAAACCGCTCATTCCGAACGGATACAAAATCATACTCAGCAGCATCAGCACAACCCAGACAGGCGACGCCTTGCTTCCGCCCTGCATAAACAGTCCGATAGCAAGACCGGCGACCATCAGCGGCGTTACGATGTCGCCGCAGCGCTTTTTGCCGAACTTCATGGTCAGCGCGTAATTGAACGGAAAAGCCGAAGCCTCCGCAACGCCGGCAATCGCATTGAACAACGCATATTTGCTGTACTGATTGGCAAGATATTTGATGTAATAAACCTTTGAACTGGAGTAAAAACCGGTTGAAAACTGATAGGCAAGACTCATAAAGAAGTACTGACGGAAGGATTTGTTTTTGAAAACAAGATAGTACTCTTTAAAGAAATACTTGATGTCGAACGGTTCAAGCTTGTTGTCAAGTGAGGATGGCTCTCTTGTTGTTTTGTATGTAAGAAAGACCGCCACACTGTAAAACAGCGAAAGAACGAGCCCCGAGATCAGAAACGGCATTTTCGATTCCGAGGTGAGGTTGTCGCCCGAGCCGAAAAGTCCGAGAATCAGAACAACGATACCGAACGAGGGTACCATGCCGGCGGAATTGAACAGATAGCCCATTGAGTTGTACTGCGTCCGAAGATCATATTCGGGTGCAAGCTCGGGGAGCATCGCGGTATGCGGAACGCAGATAATGGTATAAGCCGTTTTGTAAACCATATAAATCAGGACAAAATAAATCATCGCCGCCGTCGGGTTGGTTTTTCCGTTGAGACCGAACGAGTTCCATAAAAGAGTATACGAAACGAACATCAGCGGAATACCCCAAAGAAGATACCGCCTGTGCTTGCCGGTCCTGCTTCTTGTGCGGTCGGTGATGATGCCCATTGCCGGGTCGGTCACAGCGTCCCAGATGGTTGCAAACATGACGACAAGTCCCGCCTGCTTCAGACTGAGGTTGACGACGTCGGTCAGGAAAATCGTCAGATACATTGAAATGATGTAGCCTGAGCCGCCGAGATACATATTCGTGTAGCTGTAATTGATCATCGGCAGAATCGCGGTTTTAAAATCGCCCTTAACGCCGATTGCCTTTTTTATTTTTTCTCCCATACGCATCATCTCCAAGCGCTTTTTTTGATTTTAACACCTTAAAGTGCCGTAAGTCAATACATACGGAATAAATAAAACCGATTTGCGGCATAATAAAGAAGGAAGAATGAATCTTCTCAATAACAAATAAGGAGAATAAGACTTATGTCACAGAACAATCAGCAAAACAATCAGCAAAATAACCAGCAAAATAACCAGCAGAACAATGCCCGCAGCCGTCAGCAGCAAAACGAGCAGAACAAACAGCAGAATAAGCAGAAGAATCAGCAGCAGAACAAAGAAGAAAATCAGTTTTAAGGGTAGGTAACCCCTAAAAACATCCCGGCATTCGTTAGAACACACAACTATGCCAAACGCCTTGAGTTCTTAGAGGCTGTCTGCGTTTCTTTTGCAGATTCAGACCAAAAACGCGCCTGTCGGATTTCGGACACGGCGCGTTTTTACCGGCTTTTCATATTTTAGGGATCCGCTGAATCCATCACAGTGCACGCTTTATGCACAGTTTACTTGCATATTTCCGCCATACAGCACAAAGCCCGTTTCAGATCCGACAGAATTCCTGCGCGGCTTTTGTATAATAATCTGACGGCGTAATCTGTACATCAGGTTGAATCAGTGTTCCCTTAGGCCCGCATATAAATCTCACGGTCAATAAACTCCTCGGTAAAGCGGTCGAGGGCACCGAAATCCATCGCTTCGGTATAGAAGCTTTCCAGCCTGTCGTGTGTTTTTTTCGCTTTCGATAACAGTTCGATACTTTCTTTTGTCAGTTCATCGGCCGTTTTCGTTCCGAAGGCAAGACGATTCTTTCGGTCCTTGAGAACATTGGTAGTGATAAATCTTCTTGCATGAATGAGCCGGTCGAACGGCACGGCAATTTCATGACTGCTCTTGACGGTCAAAAGTGCAAGACTCAGTTTCGGAATGATGATATGCTCAAACTCGTCGGGCTTCATCGGGCACGGACAGGCGATCACGTCATAGCCGTTTTTCGACGCGGTTTGGGCAATCCGTTCGGTAAGAATCCCCGAAACGGCACCGTATTCGTCCACAAGGCCGATCACTCTTGAGGCAAGAGCGGTGACGGTTTCATCGAAAAATACGATTCCGTCGGGCGTGATACCGGATAAGAACCGCCGGCTGATTTTCCCGATCCCTGCGCCCTTGATCCGCGGCGCCTCCCGGGCACAGAATCTTTGGGCGAAGCTTTCCGCTTTGGCTTCGTCAACGCTTGTTTGTACGATTCTTCTTGTGTCTTCGCTGATTGCGCCGGCTGCGCTGAGATATTGGGTTGATCGGCGGTGGAAAATCGAATTTTCAATCGAAACCGAGCGAATGAGATCGGCTTTTTCAAAAAGCTTTTCTCTGTCCCAGAATTGCCCGAGATTGATGATGTTTTCCGAAGCACCGGGAAAAACCGGCTCGAGTACATGCGGCGCCGTTCCGTCGGCAAGACAAAGACCGAGCTTGGGAATGATCACGCCGTCAAGACTTCCCGGGTCACTGCTGCAATAGATCCGTTCGGTGTCAAGCGCCAAAGCTTCTGCGGCCTTGGCGACTTTTTTCATAAAAGATGATTTTCCCGTTCCCGGTCCGCCTTTGATAATATACATACGACTGTCACGGTACGGATTGTAAAGCTCACTGAAGAGGGAGTGAAACCCGTTTGGTGTATTGGCGCCTAAAAAGCTTTTTATGTGTTTGCTCATATGATACCCCCGTAAAAAACGTTCTGTTTTGATTTTCATTTCATTCTATTCACAATGGAAAAGAAACGACACAAAAAACTTGTTTGCAAGCCGCGGAAATAAAAAAAGGCCGGCGCACGTTCCTTTATGCACCAGCCGTTTTTATTCGTATTTTTGATTGTTTTCTTGACCGCTTTATGACGATGAATCATCACCGCTGAGGTCACCGAGCTTGCCGAGCCATGACAGATTGAAGTAGCTGTAGTTCTTCGGAATTTCAAAAGTTGAATCGGGAACATCGGACGTAATTCTGTTGATGAAAGTCGAGAATTCCTGACCCTCGGTATCAATCGAGTCGATTCTTACAAGGGTATCGCCGCTGAAATAGTATTTCATGGTACTGCCGTCTTTTGCTTTGTAGCTTTCACAGGTGAGCTTCTGACCGTTGATGGTAACATCCGTAACAGTGATATTTTTCGAGTTGAGGTCAGAATCTCCGATGCCTGACATCATGTTTACTTCGTCCATATTCATGGATTCACCGAACATATCCTCGGGAAGCTTGCTGTACTTCTTGACGTTATCAATAAGAAGGTACGTCGTATCCTTGCTCTTGATGTAAAGAATTTTGCATTTGATTTCGCCCATGGTTGCATCCATGATAAAATTGCCGTTCTTTGTGGCAAAAGTAATAGGAGCGTCGCCCATTTCGGGATCGTTGGTGGTAAATTCCATCAGATAGGTGTTTGACATAAACAGTTCCTTGTATTTTGCGATTTTATATTCGCTGTTACCGGTTTGATTGCCGGAAGAACTGTTTGTTGTATTTTGCTGGCCCTGCTGAGTATTGGTGCTGCCTTGCTGAGCGTTGGTAGTGCCCTGCTGAGCGCCGGTTGCGCCCTGCTGAGCGTTGGTAGAACCCTGCTGAGCGTTGGTGCCGCCTTGCTGCGTATTGGTGCTGCTTTGCTGACCCTGAGAACCGGTATTACTCTGATTCGGCTCGGTTACGACCTGACCGCTGAATTGGTTCTCGACGACCGTGTCGTTAATCACGGGACCTTTGCTGTTTTGCGGAAGCTGGTTGATATCGACCTGGTCATTGATCTGCGTAACGGTCTCACCGGGCGTTCCGTCTGCATTGGTGTGAGCCGCATACCGGTCACCGTTTTTATCCGTAACAACGACCATGGTTTCTCCGTCGTCTCCCTTTACAACGCCGTATGCCGTTCCGTTTGCGTCGGTTACGGTCGGAATAAAGACGGTCGGCTTTTCGCCTCCGGTAAAAAGAAAGACGCATAAAGCACTGACCACAACGACAATAAAAATCAAAAGACCGAGACAAATCCGCTTTATGATTTTTTTCATATTTGTTTCCTCCGTATTTATTGATTTATTAAACAATACACCCTTATTTTAATGCTGATGATTTCGTATTGTAAATTAAGTGTAAACCCGAACTTAGCCGAAGCTTAAAGTCTCTTTAAAACCGGCTCAAATTCACGAATGTCCGCTTTCTCGATCATACCTTTGTCGGCAAGCGCCGGTGTTTCGGGATGGATCGGCAGTGTTGCAAGAAGCTCCAGTCCGTTTTCGGCGGCAACCTTCTGGATATCGCTCTTTCCGAAGATATAATGACGGCTCTTGCAGTCGGGACATTCGAAATAGCTCATGTTTTCGATGACACCTACGATCGGTACGTTCATCATCTTTGCCATGTTGACGGCCTTGGCAACGATCATCGAAACAAGATCCTGCGCCGTTGTGACAACGATGATACCGTCCACCTTCAGGCTTTGGAAAACCGTAAGCGGAACATCGCCGGTTCCCGGAGGCATATCAACGAACATATAGTCAACATCGCCCCATTTTACGTCGGTGAAAAACTGCTGGATCACGCCGCTGATAACCGGACCTCTCCAGACAACGGGCTGTTCGTCGTTTTCAAGAAGAAGATTGACCGACATAACCTTGATTCCCGTTTCGGTTACGGCGGGATTGAGCATGTTATTGTCTGCGGTGGCCTTATCCCGGATCCCGAACATCTTCGGAACAGACGGTCCCGTTACGTCGGCGTCGAGCACGGCAACCTTTTTGCCGCTTTTTTGCATCGCCGAGGCGAGCATACAAGTAACGGAAGATTTTCCGACGCCGCCTTTGCCGCTGATGACGGCGTAAATCTTTTTAATGTTGCTGAAATCGTTTTGTTTTAACGTTAAATCTCTGTCCTTGCAATCCGAAGAAGAGCAGGACGAGCAATTACCCGAGCATTCACTCATTATTTGATCACCTTACTGCGTATATGCACGCTGAATTTATTTCGTCGGCTAAAAAAGGCATACCGACTTAACATAATATAAATACAATAATATAAAACGACCTTAAAGTCAAATGAAAAAGCAAAAAATTCTTAAAAAAATCAAAAATATTTTCCTTTGGTTGACAACTTCTTTTACAGATGGTAAAATTAAACAGAAATCAGCTCTTGACTTTACCCTTGATGAATGTTAGAATCATCGGGCAGTGTGACTGCTTTAGCGAAATGGCAAAGCGAACACAGCGACGAATCATTAGAATTTGCAAACTTCCTGTCTTAGAAAAGCCGACTTTGCGGGGAGAGACTTTCCGACGGTACAGTGTAAACCCGCGACCGTCACTATTCACTATTCATTATTCATTATTTTATATCCGCCTCCTTAGTTAAATGGATATAAGAACCTGACGCTTTGCGTCAGAACCTTGTTGTTCGCTTGGCTCACAATAATAAACCCCTCATTTTATTGATACTATCAATGTAATTTATGCCTCCTTAGTTAAATGGATATAATAAACCCCTCCTAAGGGTTAGTTGTGGGTTCGATTCCCGCAGGGGGTGCCAAAAGAAGGTGCCGTGAAGCCTTATGTCATAAGGCTTCACGGATTTTTTTCATTTTTCCGAGTCACTCCACAAATTCTGAAAAACACCCACTCAGCTAATGAAAACAGTCCTCCGGCTAATTTCGTGTTTTGCCCCCTCATCAAATTCTGCTGATTTTATAGGCGGTTGTTATGATGTTAATACAATCATTTTCTTTCCTTTCAAGAACGGTCATTCTCGTATGGATATGTTTGCCGAGGTTTACAGTCACATCATTGATGAGGACAGAAGATTTAATGCTCAGAAATTTGAAGAACAATTCTATCAAACAAAGGAAATCCGAAATGTTGATGAAGGACAAACTGTTCCTATGCCGTCTTTCTCATCAGCAACAGAGCTAAAAAAGAACGAGGCTTCTGAAACAGAAGAACCGGTTACTGAACTTCTTAACAATCCGGAGTCTTTATCATTACTGAAAGCAATAGCAAATAAACTGTGATGAAGGAGATACCGACTGTCGTTTTGGCAGCCGGTATTTTTTATAAGTTGTTGAGTTTTTCGATCTGTGCTTGATTTTCAGAAAACCTATTTACAGGCGCATACAATCAAGGTATAATTGCGGTGTACACGAAACCATCGCCGCAAATAAAAGGGAGAGTGTTTGTATGAAAAAAAGAAAGCTCACACCAAGTATTATTTTGTCACTTCTTATTTCCTTTTCTTTCCTTTTCATCTGCCCGGCTTCGGCAGTCGATACGATCGACATTGAAAAAATGACAACGGAAAGAATTGAGCAAATAAGAAACACCGAAAACACGGACACGAGCGCTGTCACCGGCACGGTCTATTATGTTTCTCAAACGAACGGCGATGACGGCAATGACGGAAAATCTCCTTCATCTGCGTGGAAAACGCTCAAAAAAGTTGCGCAGTACAGTTTTTCAGACGGAGACGCCGTGCTGTTCGAACGCGGCGGAATTTACCGCGGTCATTATTTTACCAACCAAAGCCTTCTTTTCGGAAGCTACGGCAGCGGAAGCAAGCCGAGACTCTACGGTTCTGTCAATGCTACAGAAAGCGGAACCTGGCGGTTGGCGGCTGAAAACATTTGGTGCTATTCAGAGGACACCTATTACGACATCGGTAACATTGTGTTTGATGCCGACCGGGACAACCTGAACGCCGTATACGGTCACAAGGTTCTGACTGATTCGAGTACGGTATATGACGACACGAATATTTCACAGCTTCTTACCGAGGATCTTCAGTTTTATTCGGTTGGCTTTGCCGCTTCATTCAAAAATACTGCAACAAAGCTGTATCTGTATTCTTCCGTCAATCCGAATGAGCGGTTTTCACAGATTGAGCTTTGTGAGGACAGCTCCATCATAACCGCCCGCAGGAATAATACGGTTATTGATAATATTGAATTCCGGTACACCGGAGCACACGGCGTCAACAGCGGCGATATTGACGGCTTCACCGTGACAAACTGCGAATTTGCCTGGATCGGCGGAGGAATTCAGTCTTACAATAATGGTTCGCCTGTCCGTTTCGGAAACGCCGTTGAGGTTTACGGAACATCAAAAAACTATACCGTTAATAACAACTACATCTGGCAGGTGTACGATGCCGGAATCACGCCGCAAATTACAAAAGATACCGCATCTGTCGGCGGCCCGATTGCTTTTACAAACAATGTGATTGAATACTGCAATTATTCGGTCGAATTCTGGAATACGTCAAAGGATCCGTCTTCCGTCATTAACGGCTTCCATATTGAAAACAACATTATGCGCTTTGCCGGTTACGGTTTTTGTACCGAACGCACAGACAAAAACGGCGCGGCGCATTTCAAGTCATGGCCGAACCGGCATCAGGGAATCTATTACGTCAACAAAATGACGGATTTTGTGATCCGCAACAATATCTTTGACGAATGCGACGGACAGATGATGTACCTGTGTACGGATTATGCGGACTCTCTTCCGATAATTGAAAACAATACATTTATTCAGTCACAAGGCAAAGGCGGAATCCTTGTCAACATCACGGGTGACGGAAACGAAACAAACCGACCGCCGTATGTGCCCTCTCTGCTTGGTGAACAGTATCCGGATAATTCGTTTTCATACACCGGCATACAGAACACACAAAGCGGTGTTCTCGAAAATATCCGCTGGAATCTTGATCTGACAACCGGACATCTGACCCTGGAGGGAAGCGGAGCGTTACCGGCGGAAACCGAAGGCAGTGCGCCGTGGTATGACTTTGCAAAGGATATCCGCAAAGTGACGATTGACAGCGGAATTACCGTCATCGGCAGGTATGCCTTTTATGATTGCGTCAATCTCACGGAACTGGTCGCAGACGAAAATGCCGCATTTTTGTCGGGAAGTTTTGACGGTGTGAATTGGAAATACTCCCCCGAAACGGCAGAGCTGAATATCTCAGGCGCAGGCGAAGTTCCCGATTTCGAGAACGGAACAGCACCGTGGTCTTTCCTTTCCAAGGCAGTGAAAACACTGACCGTCGGTGAAAACATCACGAAGCTTGGCAATTATGCTTTTGCCTCGATGAGTCATCTCGAAAGAATCAATTTTAATCCGTCAGCCTGTGCGAATCTTGCCAAAGATCCGCAGGATGGCAACAACGGTGCAAACTACACTTTCGCATGGTGCGGAACCGATTCGGACGGAATCACGGTTGTTTTCGGTGAAAATGTCAGATCCGTTCCTGCCCATTTGTTCAGACCGTCTGCTGCTGCCGCTGATTCCCCAAAAGTTACTTCCATATCATTTGCCGGTAACGCCTGCGAAGCATTGGGCGACCATTGTTTCAGAACGCTTGATGATCTTTGCGAAATCACACTTCCGTCGTTGCTCAAAAAGATCGGAACGTTCGCTTTCGGCAACTGTTCAAAACTCGTTAAAATTACAGTCCCCGAAAGCGTTGACACTTTGGGCGGATACATATTCATGAATTGCACGTCCCTCGAGGAAGTTACGCTTCCGTCAGCTGTCACAAGCGCATACACCGTCAACATGTTCGGCAACTGCAAATCGCTGAAAAAAGTGAATTTACCGGACGGTCTTAAGCGGATTGACGAAAGAATGTTCCACAACTGTCCGAGTCTTGCCGAAATCACCATTCCCGAAACAGTCACGGCAATCAACCAATACGCATTCAACGGTTGTAAAGCTCTCGCAGAACTTCATGTTCCGTCAAGCGTCAGTGTAATTGAAGTCTCTGCCTTTGCCGGCTGTTCCGGCCTTTCCAAAATAACGGTTGAAAACCCGGAATGCGACATCAAAGCGGGATCTATCGGCAGCGGCACAACGATTTACGGTTATACCGGTTCAACGGCAGAAACGTATGCGAACGAGAACGACTGCACTTTTGTAAGTCTTGAAGTTCCCCATGAACATATTTATCAATGTGTCAGCCATAAAGACGCATCGTGCACCGAAAAGGGCTTCAGCCGATATGTCTGCGAAATC